>PLTL01000353.1 GCA_003164475.1 Candidatus Dormiibacterota bacterium
CGCAGCCGAGAATCGGCTTGATGCCGTGACGCTTGGCGGCCTTGTACATCTCGATCGAGCCGCTCATCACGCCGTGGTCGGTGAGCGCGAGCGCCGGCTGGCCGAAGGCCGCGGCGCGCTCGGCAAGGGCGTCGATGTTGCATGCCCCGTCGAGCAGCGAGTACTCGGAGTGGGTGTGGAGATGAGCGAACTGGATCGGCGGCATGAGGATCTATCAAGTCCTGGAAAGGGGCGGAAGGTCCCGCCGGTGGCCCTCAGTATCCGAGATTGGCACCAGCCCAGAACGTCACCTGCGCCGGAGCAGGGCGACCGTCTCGAAGTGATAGGTCTGGGGGAACATGTCCACCAGCCGAAGCCGCTCCAGCCGATAGGGGCCGAGCCGGCACAGGGTGTTGAGGTCGCGGGCCAGTGCCGACACCTCGCAGCTGAGGTACACCAGGGTCGGCGGCCCCGCCAGGCTCAGCCAACCCCGGACCTCCGGGCCCAGGCCCGCCCGCGGAGGGTCGACCACCACCGCCGAGGCCGCCTCCGCTCGGGGCAGCTCTGTCTCGACCGGGCCGCAGACGACCCCGACCTGCGAGGGCGCGTACATCTCGACATGCAGCTGGCTGAGCCGGGCCGAGACCGGGTTGGACTCCAGCACCGTGACCCGGGCGCCGAGGTCGGCGAGGCGGAGGCTGAGGATGCCCAGACCCCCGTAGGCGTCCACCACATGGGCACCGCGAAGCTGAGGCCCGAGCCAGCCGACCACCGTCTCGTAGAGATGCTCCAGACTGCCCTGGTTGACCTGGATGAAAGAGTCCGGGAAGACCCGGAATCCCCGATCTCGATAGCGGATCCCGGTGGCCTCGTCGGTCAACGTCAGCGACGGCAGAAGAGCGGCGACCTGGGCGGCGATGGCGCCACTCTTCTGCCGTGCCGGCCGAGCCTCCAGCAGCAGCTGCCGGCCCTCCTCACCCACCGTGAGCTGGACCGTCTGCACGTCGGCACCCTGGCTCGCCGCCACCTCGCCGACGGCCCGCAGCGACAGCCCGATGCTCGGATGGTGGATCGGGCAGTCCGTGACCCCCAGCACCCGGTAGTCGGACCGGCGGGTGAACCCCAGCGGAGGCCCCTCGTGGCTGAGGTGGAACTCCCCCCGCCAGCGGTACCGCCACTCCTCGGCGGAGCCCGCCACCTCGACCGCGTCGGGGAGCAGCAGACCCTGGCGGCTGAGCGCCTCCACCAGCACCCGGCGCTTGGTCTCCAGCTGGGCCGGGTAGCTGAGATGCTGGAGGTGGCAACCCCCGCAGCTGCCGAAGTAGGGGCAGAGGGGCTCCACCCGGTCGGCCGACGCCTGGTGCACCTCGACGGTATCGGCGAAGGCGTGCTTCCGACGCACCGCGGTGATCCGGGCCGTCACCTCCTCTCCCGCGAGCGCCCCGAAAAGGAATACGACCTGCCCATCCACCCGTGCGATCCCCAGCCCCCGGTGGGCCATGCCCGTGCACTGGACCCGGAGCCGGTCTCCAACCTGGAGGGGCCTCTCGCCCGACCGAGGCTGAGGCAGCGCTGTCAGCCTCCCGACCGAGGCAGCCGTTCCCTCAGGAGTCGATTGACCACCTCGGGGTTGGCCCGCCCCTTGGAGAGCCCCATGACCGCCCCCACCAGCGCGGCCAGCGCCCGATCGTTGCCCGCCTGGTAGTCGGCGGCCGCCTTGGCCTGCCGGGGGAGGACCTGGTCGACGAGCGACGCGATCTGGTCAGGATCGCTGAGCTGGCTCAGGCCGCGGCTCTGCACCAGCTCGGCAGGGCTCCCGCCGGCCTCGAAAACCTGGGCGAGGACCTCCTTGGCAACCCTGGTCGTGATCTCCTGAGCGTCCACCATCTTCAGCAGTTCGGCCAGCGCCGAGGCCTTCACCAGCGACTCCCCCACCTCCAGGTTCGCGGCGTTGCAAAGCCCCTGGAGGTCACCCAGCTGCCAGTTGGCAGCCAGCTGGGGAGGCACGCCTGCTCCCACCACCACCTCGAAGTAGGCGGAGTCGCCGGGGCGGCCGGTGAGCAGCCGCGCCTGCGCCTCGGCCAGCTGGTACTGGCTCTGGAACCGAGCCCTCCGGGCCGCCGGGAGCTCGGGGAGCTGGGACCGGACCATCTCGACCTCCGCCCGGGAGATCAGTAGCGGTGGCAGGTCAGGCTCGGGGAAGTAGCGGTAGTCGTNNGCTCCGGGAAGTAGCGGTACTCCTGGGCCTCCTCCTTGGTCCGCTGGGAGACGGTGCGCTGCTCGAGCTCGCTCCAGCCCCTGGTCTCCTGGATCAGGCGCCCGCCCTGGTCCAGCACCTCCGCCTGCCTCAGCAACTCGAAGTCGAGCGCCCTCTGGACGCTGCGGAAGGAGTTCATGTTCTTGATCTCCACCTTGACCCCCAGCTCCTCCTGGCCGGGCGGGCGCAGCGAGATGTTGGCGTCGCAGCGCAGGCTTCCCTCCTCCATGTTGCCGTCGTTGACCCCGATGTACACCAGCAGCTGCCGCAGGGTGGCCAGGTAGGCCCTGGCCTCAGCAGGGCTGCGCAGGTCGGGCTCCCCCACGATCTCCATCAGGGGCACTCCGGCCCGGTTGAGGTCAACCAGGGAGAACGCAGCATGCTGGATCTCGCCGGAGTGGTGGAGGGTGCCTGTGTCCTCCTCCAGATGGACCCTGGTGATCCCGGCCCGCACCGTCCTGCCCTCCACCTCGAACTCCAGCCAGCCGGCCCGGGAGAGCGGGAGATCGTACTGGGAGATCTGGTAGCCCTTGGGCAGGNNAAGTAGTTCTTGCGGTCGAACTTGGTGAAATCGGGGATCTCGCAATTCAGCGCCAGCGCCGTGCGCATGGTCAGCCTCACCCCCTCCGCGTTGATCACCGGGAGTGAACCCGGCAGCCCCAGACAGACCGGGCAGGTGTTGCTGTTGGGGGGCAGACCCAGGTAGTCGGCGCGGCAGGAGCAGAACATCTTGCTCCGAGTCAGCAGCTGGGCGTGCACCTCCAACCCGATCACCGCCTCCCAGGCGCTCTCTCCCGCTGCGCTCATGCCGTCACTCGGGAGAGGGGCGGGAGCTGGCGCCAGACCTTTGCCTCCTCCTCCATACTCTGGGCAACCCGAAAGCAGGTGGCCTCCCCAAGGTAGGGACCGAGGACCTGCAGCCCCACCGGGAGCCCAGCTGCGAACCCGGCCGGTACCGAGATCCCGGAGATCCCGGCCAGGTTGGCAGGGAGGGTGAGGATGTCGGTGGCATACATGGCCAGGGGATCGCCGGTGCGCTCACCCAGCTCGAACGCGGCGGTGGGCGCGGTCGGGGAGATGATCGCGTCCACCTCGGTGAAGGCCCTCTCGAAGTCCCGCGCCACCAGGGTCCGGACCTTCTGAGCCCGGAGGTAGAAGGCGTCGTAGTAACCGCTGCTGAGGGCGTAGGTCCCCAGGGTGACCCGGCGGCGCACCTCCTCGCCGAAGCCCCGGTGGCGCGCCGAGTCGTACGCCTCCCTGAGGCTGGTGTCCCCCTCGAATCCGGGCCCGAACCTGACCCCATCCATCCGCGCCAGGTTGCTGCTCACCTCGGCCGGGGCGATCACGTAGTAGGCGGAGAGGGCGAACTCAGTGGTGGGGAGGGTCACCTCCATGAGCTCCGCGCCGAGTCTCTCCAGGGTGGCGGCGGCCTGGTCGAAGACAGAGCGCACCGAGGGGTCGATCCCCACCTTCAGGTACTCCTTGGGGATCCCCAGGCGCAGGCCCTTGACCCCCGCGCCCAGCTGGCCCAGGATCCCCTCCACCGGGGCCTCGACGCTGGTGCTGTCCCGGGGATCTCGCCCGGCGATGGCGGTCAGGACCAGGGCTGAGTCCTCGACCGTCTTGGTCAGCGGGCCGATCTGGTCCAGGGAGCTGGCGAAGGGGATCAGCCCGTAGCGACTCACCCGCCCATAGGTCGGCTTGACCCCCACCACCCCACAGAACGAGGCGGGCAGCCGCACCGAGCCTCCGGTGTCGCTGCCCAGGGTGGCGCAGGCGATCCGCGCCGCCACCGCCGCCGCCGA
>PLTL01000209.1 GCA_003164475.1 Candidatus Dormiibacterota bacterium
CCGCGCGTTTCGAGATCGAGCCGGGTGACGTCGACCGCGGCATCGAGGCGGCCCGACGTCGCATGGGCTCGCTGGTGCACGAACCTGCCCTTAAAGGCCTCTCCGCAGTTGACCGGACGTTCCTGCTGGCCATGGCCCGGGACGATGGTCCGTCGCGGATGGCTGACATCGCACAGCGGATGGGAGTCGATGCCAACTACGCGAGCCAGTATCGGCTGAGGCTCATCGCCGCCGAGGTGATTGAGCAGGCTGAGTACGGCACCGTCGACTTCTCTCTGCCCTACCTGCGGGAGTACCTTCGCGACCATGCCGCGGCGCTGGTCGAAATAGCGCCCCCCGTGGCGAGCGACTCGGGAAGCTGACGGGTCCGCATTCGGCGTCCGATTTTGGCCCATGAGCTCGACGCAGACGGCATGTGCCCCCCCTGACACAGCGAGCGTCGTCCGCAGCGGTCGAGCGGGTGTGCGACTCGACTGCTCATTCGTCGACGCCCGGTCAACGGGTGCGCACGGGTCCAGGTCTCCCCGCGGTGGAGCGGCCGGCAAGACCGGAGAAAAGGGCTTTGAGTGGTTGAACCCTTAGATAGAGCGAACCAATCGCTCTGTCAGCTAGGCCGATTCGATCAGCTTTATCAGATCGACGAGCCTGATTGTCTTGCCGTTGCCCGGCTGAGTCTTTCCTTTCCGCCATTCCGCAGTGGCTTGGCCAATACGGAGATGGCCCACGTGTCCGCTGGCCTTATCGGAGATCGTGAGGACGACTCCCTTCCTGCCGAGGGTGATGGTCACGTCGTCCATAGCCATCTTGACCTGCATGTCCGGTGTCTCCTTGCGCTCGCGAACAGTTGCCTGAGTTGGCGCAGCGATTCTGTCACCGATTGTCAGGTGGTGGCCCTCTTCCAGCCCAAGTCGTCACGCTCTGGGTTCCTGGGCCTGCACCGCCAGCGCGAGTTGGTTCGGGGACGCCATGGCCGGGAGCCCCCGCCGTGCCCGCTCGTGGCGTAAAGCGGTGCCGTCTCCCGTCGTTTCGCAGCCCACGGGCTACGTTGACGGAGGCCGCGTGACGGCGTGATGGGCGTGGACCCGAGGCGGTTTGCTGGCTAGTCAGCTGGAGGGATGCGGCGGCCAACCTTCGCGCAGAGACGCGCGCGTCCCCTGGGGCTCAATGGCCTGCGACCTCAGGGACCGAGTGCCCTGTCATGTGGGGACGCTGGACTGGTCAAATCGCCCGAACGGCACCGCGACAACGGAGCCCACGCGAGGGGGCGAGCTATCTGGAGCCGTGCGATTCGTCCGGGGGGTGCCTCCGGCGGGAAATGGAATCGTCAGCGAAGGAGAGGGAATGCAGTCACCGCCCCCAGGTTACCCGGGGTACCCACCTCCCACCGCTCCCGGTTACGGGTATCCACCTCCCGCCGGTGCCGGCTACGGGTACCCGCCCCCGCCGCCCAGCTATGGGCCGCCGCCCCCCACTTACCTTGTCTGGGCAATCCTCACCACACTGTTCTGCTGCCTGCCTGCGGGCATCGTCTCGATCGTTTTCGCGGCCCAGGTGAACGGCAAGTTCGCCTCCGGTGACTACCAGGGGGCGCTCGCCGCCTCGCGCAACGCCAAGACCTGGGCCACCATTTCGGTGGCGGTCGGAGTGGTCTGCATCGTCATCGTCCTCCTGGTCAGCGTGGTGGGTCACCAGACCACGTAGACCATCTGAGTGACGTCTACGCCGATGAAACTTCGGCTACCTCCCGTCGCCTACCCCCTGGCGGCCGCGGGGCTCGCCCTCGCGGCCTGCGTGGGGGACACGCTGGTGGATCCCTACAAGGGCCACGGGATCCCGTGCCCCTTCCACGCCCTCACCGGGCTCTGGTGCCCGGGTTGCGGTTCAGCGCGGGCCATCTACTCGCTGATCCACCTCGACTGGTCGGCGGCTATCGCCCGGAATCCCCTGCTCGTGGTGGCGCTCCCCTACGTCCTGCTCCGCTGGGTGGGATGGATGTCGCAGTCGCTGGGCGGGCCGTCCCTGTGGGCTCTTCCCCCCAAGCGCTGGGTGGCGCCCGCGGTGGGCGGGTTGATCGTTGCCTTCTGGGTCGCCCGCAATCTCCCATGGCCGGGGTTCCGGGTACTGGGGCCGGATTAGCTGGTCAGCGTCGGCGGCTGCGCGTGGACAGGATGGCTCACTCGCTCAGACGCCGACCAGGCGGGCGCGCACCGCCGCGAGCTGGTCCGGCGTGAGGGGGCGCAGTTGGCTCTCGTCACGTGAGCATTGGGGTGGGGCAGCTGGAGCACCATCCGGGGCTGGCCCTCGAGCTGGTGAGGGCCGCTGAACGGGACGGGCGCCAGATGCCAATGAGGTCTGAGCGCAAATCCAGTGGTCCGTCTGTCTCTGAAGGCTATGAGGATCTGCGGAGGGCCGGAAGGACCACGGCGGGCGCCACGCCGGGCGGCGCCGAGAGGCTTTGCCGAGCCCCTGGTGTCCCCAACCCCTGTCCACGAACTGCGTACAATGCGCGCGCGGTGGTAGAGGGAATGGTCTGCGACACCTGCGGCAGCCCACTTCCCCAGGACGCGCGCTTTTGCCCTCGGTGCGGAGCGGGCAGGCCGCGCGAGGGGGTGTCGGAAGCGGTCCCCAGCACTGACGCTGAACTTGCCCTGGGCCTTCGGCAGGGCGACCAGGAGGCTTACTCGGCCCTCTACGAGCGCTATGCGCGCCCGGTGCACGACTTTGTCGCCCGTATGCTGCGCAACCCGTCCCTGGCCGAGGAGGTCACCCAGGCGACCTTCGTCCAGGTCTGGGAGAAGCGTGAAACGCTGCACACCCCTGGGGCGATACGGGGATGGATCTACCAGATCGCACATAACTACGCGCTCAAGCAGGTCAGCCGTGGTCCGGCGACGGTCGCCATCCAGAGGCAGTGGCAGCTCGCCGCCCTCGAGCCGGGCCCCGAGCAGGCCGCGGAGAGTGGCGATGCGGCAAGGCTGGTCTGGGATGCGGCAGCGAGCCTGGAGGCCCGACAGCGTGCCATCCTCGAGCTCTCCGTGCGCCGAGGCCTGGACAGCGGGGAGATCGCCGAGATCCTCGAAGTGGACACGGCCCGCGCGTCGCTGAACGTCAACCGGGCCCGCGAGGCGCTGGGCAACGCGGTTCGGTACCTACTCGTGGCAAGACAGCGCTCTCACTGTGAGCGCTTAGCGGAATTGGTCCCGGCCGGCATCCGGCAGCTCACGCCCGACCAACGGGCAACCGTGGACCACCACATGCGTCGCTGCCCAACCTGCCAGGGGATGGCGCTGCGGCTGACCGCTCCCGAGCAACTCTTCGGGGCTCTCGTGCTTCTTCCTCTCCCGGAGCGGCTCATAGCCCC
This sequence comes from Candidatus Dormiibacterota bacterium, assembly GCA_003164475.1. Next base: position 3,362 of record PLTL01000209.1, read on the forward strand.
GCCATACGCCGCTCTCACCGCGGCACAGCTCGGTCCCACGATCACAGCGCCGACAGCGCCTGCTGCTCCCCGTGCGACCGTTTCCTCGCAGACGCCGGCGGCTCTTCCCACACCTGGCCCGCGGACGCCGCGCCAGATCAGCGTGCCGCGCGCCGCTATCGCGGCAGTGGTGGCTGTGGCGGTCGTCGCGGGCGTCGCTTTTGGCATCACGCGGATCACCCAGAGCTCGGAAACGGGGACTGCCGCGCAGAGCTCCGGTTCCGCGGTGACCGCGTCTTCGGCACCGGATTCGTCCGGTGGCGCCGGCGGGGGCATCCAGGGGAATCTCACGGTGTACTCGGTCCCGACGGCCAACAGTCGACCCGAGTACATCGCAGTCGGGCCAGACGGCGATCTCTGGTTCACCGAGAACAGCGGCAACAAGATCGGGCGCATCTCCACGGCCGGCGCTATCACCGAATTCCCGCTCCCGGCGCCCAATAGCGACCCCATGGGCATCACTGCGGGGCCGGGCGGCGCCCTCTGGTTCGACGAGGGCTCAGGCGGTATTGGGCGCATCTCCACGTCCGGAGCCATCACGGAATACCCTCTCCCGATGTCCGACGGCGCCTCTAATGGCATCGCAGCGGGGCCGGACGGCGCCATTTGGTTCACCGACCCCGAGAACAACGCAATCGGGCGCATGTCGACGTCAGGAACCGTCACCGAGTATCCGATCCCAACACCCGCCAGCGAGCCTGACGCGATCACGGCGGGGCCGGACGGCGACATCTGGTTCACAGAGGCCGCCGTTGGTCAGATCGGGCGGCTCTCCATGTCGGGCGACATCACCGAGTATCCACTCCCGACACCCGACAAGGGGCTCTATGACATCACGACGGGGCCGGATGGTGCCGTCTGGTTCACCGACTTGCTTGGCAACAAGATAGGACGGATCTCCACGTCCGGAGCAATCACCGAGTACCCAGGACCGGTCGACGGCGCGCCTCAGAACATCACCGCGGGGCCGGGCAAGGCCCTCTGGTTCACGGGGTTTGGCGGCAACGACATCGGGAGCATCTCAACGTCGGGAGTCTTCACCGAGTACCCGATTCAGGAGACCTTCAGCGACCCCACGGACATCACGGAGGGGCCCGACGGCGCTCTCTGGTTCACTGCGATCCAAGGCAACTTCATCGGACGGCTGAGCTGAGCGTATACGTGGCGGGCGAAGGCACCTCCCTCTACGACCTACGGTCGTCGGCTGTTCCTCATTCAGCCCTCGGATATCTGCGGTCGGCAGCGTCGGCCGAGGATGTTGTACAGAACACTTTCTGATCAGGGAGAGGCACCAGAATGCAGCGACCTAGAATGGCGGTTATCGGTCTGGCGTCGCTCGGGGTCTTGGCTGGCTGCGGCAGCGCTAGCGGAGGCTCGGGGGTCGGGGTCTTCGCTTGGACGTCGGTCCCCGCCCCGGCGAATACGAAGGAGGCCCAGCTGGCCGCCATCAGCTGCGTTTCGACGACCGACTGTTGGGCCGTGGGGACGTCGGGTAAGGGGCAGCCCCTGGTTGTCCACGCCACCGCGAGCGGCTGGGCGGTCGCTTCGGCGCCGACCTTCAGTGGTGGAGGCGGGCTGAACGCCGTCACCTGTTGGTCGGTGACCGAATGCTGGGCAGTGGGAGACGCTAACTCTGGATCGCAATCGGGGCCTCAGATCTTCGGCTATGTAAGCGGGTCTTGGCAGGCGATTCCCAGTGACGTACAAACGGCGGCCACCTCCCTCTACGGCATAGCCTGTGCGGCCGCCGACGATTGTTGGGCGGTAGGAGAGGTTGCGACGCCGTCAGCCAGCACTCCAGAGAGCCCGCTCATCGAGCATTGGGACGGCTCCGAATGGACGATGGTGTCAGCTCCGGTGCCCTATGACACCAGCGCGGCTCCGATACTGGGATCGGTGTCCTGCCCGTCCGTAGCGGTGTGCTGGGCGGTAGGGGGACTCGCAGACGGTTCGGGACTCATCGAGCGCTACACGGACGGGGCGTGGAGCACGCCCGAGCAATATCCTGACGTCCAGTGGAACGGAGTCTCGTGCACGTCCCCCGTGGATTGCTGGGCGGTCGGGGTTGTCGGGGGGGGGACCGCGATCGCCGAACCGATCGTCGGCCACTACACGGGCGGTGACATCTGGGATGAGGAGGCGGGGCCGTCCCTCCCCAAGGGATCCGAACTCACCAGTATCGCCTGCGTCACAGCAACCGACTGCTGGGTCGTCTCGAACCCGTCGCCGGATTCAGCCGCGACTCCACCCACCATCGTCCATTACGACGGGAAGTGGACGGTGGTCCGCACCCAGGCCGTGCCCACAGCGCTAATCACTGCCGCCTCCACGAAGGTCGTCAACGAGCGGCTCGGCGGGATCACCTGCCCCAGCGCGGGTGACTGCTGGGTTGTGGGCACCAGGGACCTCTATACCAAAACCCCGCCTCTGGCGCCCTTGATCATCCACGGGACCATGGCTGGCGGCTAGTGGGAGGTCACACCCCGGCCCGGGCCGGGTGGTGTGACGCAGGGCGGCAAGGGCTGGACCCGGCGGGCAGCGGCCTCGAGGTCACGAGCCTGGGCGAAGCGATAACGTCTCACAGCCCCAGCATCCCGGCGGCGTTCTCCTCGAAGAGGGTGCCCCGGCGGATGTAGCGGCGGAGCGTGGCGAGCGACCGGTGGCGGGTCTGGTTGGCGATGGCCCGCTCGGTGGCGCCAGCCTGGGCCGCGGCGGTGGCGAACCCGGCCCGGAGTGAGTGGCCGGAGAGGTCGGGGATTTTGAGACCAGCAAGGCGTGCGGCCCGGGTGAGGATCCGGCTGACGGCCCGGTCGCTCATGCGCTCGGGGAGGAGGTGGTCGCGCCGGTCGATGACCCGGAAGAGGGGCCCCGCGTCGATCCCGGCGAGCCAGCGCCAGCGCTGCAGGGCGATCACCGGGTCGGTCTCCTGGTGGCTGCCCTTCGGGATGCCGATCTCCTGTCCCGCGGCCTCGGGGTCGGTCTTGCTCCGTCGGATGCGCAGGAGCAGGCCGCCATCGACCTCGCGAGCGTCCGAGCAGTCGAGCGAGGCGATCTCCGAGCGGCGAAGGGCGCCGGCGAAGCCGAGGAGGATCACGCAGCGGTCACGCACGTCGCGGAGGCTGTCCTCGGGAGTGGCCGCCACCATCTCCCGGAGCTGGGCGACGCTGAGCGGTGCCGCCTCGGAGCGGGGAGCAACGCCGAGCTTGCGGCGGATACCCCGCATGACCAGACGGACCTCGACCTCCTGGGTGGGGGCCGGACGGATCCCGCTCGCCTCGTGGGCGAGGGTGATCGCCGCCAGCTGAAGCTGGATCCAGGACGGGGTGAGAAGCAGGGGCTTCCCCTTCACCAGGTGCGTGGTCTGGGCAAGGTCGCTGAGGTAGCGGGTGAGGGTGCGGGGGGTGGCCGGGAGGGCGGTGAGGTCGAGGACGGCGCACCACGACGTGAACTGTTCCCACGCCCGCTGGTACTTGGCCCGGGTGGACGCTGCGAGCGAGGCCTCGAGATGGGCCTCGACCTGGATGTCGAGGGCCTTGAGCCGGGCGGGGGCAGTCTCGCGAGCCACCGACTCCGGCGCGATCACTCCAGTCGCGGCGTTCTCCACGGTGAAATCAGCTTAAGGCCTGTGACGAGGATCCGTGCAGGATCCTGAACGACTGAGGTCAACCGGCTGTCCGGAGCGGTCGTAGCTCACCGCCCGGCGCTCGGCTTGTGGTTCGGTACCGGACTTGGAGATTGATCATGGGGGGGCCGAGAGGTGAGAGCCGGGCGACGTCGGCCGGGTCGGGCTCATGCCCGTTGGCGACGAGGTGATCGAGGGCAGCTTGGAGGTACACGGTCTGCCAGAGCACGATGAGGTTGACCATGAGGCCGAGGGCGCCCAGTTGGTTCTCCTGGCCGGCGTGGTAGTGCTGGCGTGGCCGGCCACGCCCACCGTCGTTCAGGATCCTGCACGGATCCTCGTCACAGGCCGGGACGCCGTCGTCAGCCCGCCGCCTGAACGGAGGGGCG
>PLTL01000385.1 GCA_003164475.1 Candidatus Dormiibacterota bacterium
CGCTGACTTTCGGGCCGTGAGCGCGGAGCGGACAGGTGCGGGAGACCAGGTCCTTCGCGTCCGGATCCGGGCCAACTCCACAGGGGCTCCCCGCATCGGCATCTCCGTGACCAAGAGAGTCGGAGGTGCAGTGCAGCGCAACCGGCTGCGGCGCCAGCTGCGGGCCGCTGTGGCCGAACGGCTCCCGACCATGACCGGCTTCGATGTCGTCCTCATGCCCCAGCCGGCGGCGGTATGCGCCGGGGGCAGAGCGCTCGACGCCTCCCTGGACCGCTGCCTGGCCCAGGCGGGGGTGACCCGGTGAGAAGAGTCTCCCTGGTGGCCATCTCCGTCTACCAGGCCACCTTCAGCCCGGTCTTCGGGCTGGTCTCAGGGTGCCGCTATGAGCCAAGCTGCTCCCACTACACCTATGAGGCGATCCAGCTCTATGGGGTTCGCCGGGGCTGGTGGATGGGGATCCGCCGGATCCTGCGCTGCAACCCGTTCCATGCAGGCGGCTACGACCCGGTTCCGCTTCCGGAGCAGTTAGCCCATGAGCGCTGAGCTGCTCGCGTTCGTCAACCCAGCAGCACCGCCGCCCGCGAATCCGTTCCTGGCCGTCTTCTTCTATGTCCTTCTGACCCCGGTCGCTCTGGTCCTGCAGTTTCTCAACAGCGTCTTCAACGACTTGGGCCCGACCAAGCTCATCGGCTCGTTCGGGCTGGCGGTGATAGTGCTGACCCTGGCCATCCGCGGCCTGCTCTTCCCCCTCTTCCGGTGGCAGATCCGCACTCAGTGGAAGATCCAGGCTGACCAGCGAAAGATGGGACCGGAGCTACGCGAGCTCCAGGCCAAGTACAAGAAGGACCGGCGCAAGCTCCAGGAAGAGACCATGGCCCTCTACAAACGCCATGAGATCAACCCCCTCAGCCAGCTGTCGGGATGCTTCCCTCTCCTCATCCAGATGCCCTTCATTTATGCCCTTTTCGGGGCCATCAACAAGCTCTCCAAGGACCTGCACGGGCACACCAGCTTTCTCTGGATCCCCAACCTGGACAAGACTGCATTCAAAGTGGGGATTGCTGCCCATCCCGCCATGCTGATAGTGCCGATCTTGGCTGGGGTGCTGACCTTCATGCAGTCCAAGATGATGATGCAGCAGATGCGGCCGGACATGACCGACCAGGAACGACAGATGTACCGGGTCATGAGTCAGACGACCTACCTGATGCCGATCATGATCGCCTTCTTCGCGCTCAGCTTCAACCAGGGGATCGGGCTCTACTGGATCACCCAGAGCGCGGTGATGGTGCTGCAGATCTTCTCGATGATGGGTTGGGGCGGCCTCAAGGTTCCCCCGTGGTTCCCCGGTGCCGGTTGGAGGCCGAGGATCTACCAGCTGGGCCTGGGCCCCGCAGCCCCCGCTGTCGTCGCGGCGGGGGGTGGCGCGGTTCCGAGTGGCACGAAGGGCCCTGGCGAGAGCGCCCCGCGCAAGCCCGGGAGCCCCACCGGCCGGCGCAATCCCGGCAGCTCTACCGGCCGGCGCAGTCCCGGCAGCTCGGCGGCGGGGCGGGCAGCGGGGAGGGGGCGGCGCGGCCGCTGATCGGAGATGGTCGCTAGTCCGGAGACGTTCGAGGGTGAAGGCGGGACCGTCGAGGAGGCCACCCGCGCCGCCTGCGCGGCTGGCGGGTTGGACGTGGACGCCGCTCTGGTTGAGGTCGTGAGCGAGGGGGGGGTGGCCGTGCCGGGCGAGCACATGTCGGGGTCCAGAGCACGGGTGAGGGTGGAGGCGACTCCAGCGGAGGGGCTGAAAGGCAAGCGGCAGCTGGAGGCCCTCCTGGAGTTGATGGAGATCGAGGCGCAGGTTCAGGTGCGCCGACCCCATCCCGCCGAACCATCGCGGGGCTCGGAGCCGAGCGGACCGCTGCTGCTGCTCGAGGTCGAGGGGGCGGACCTGGGGATCCTCATCGGGTGGAGGGGAGAGTCCCTGCGGGCGCTGCAGACGGTCCTCAACCTGATGCTGGGCCAGGCAGGGCTGGCGCCGGGAGCGCCCCACCTGATCGTGGACATCGCCCGCTATCGCCAGCGTCGGGAACGCACGGTCGCCACTCTGGCGGTCCGCATGGCCGCGGCGGTGAGCCGGAGCGGGCGCTCGGTCACCCTTGAGCCGATGCCGCCATACGAGCGACGGGCGGTGCACTTGGCCCTGGCGGGAGACTCCTCCGTGGTGAGCGAGAGCTCCGGCACCGACGCGGAGCGTCGAGTGACGATTCGCCCGGCGGGAGAGGCCAGGCCCTGACCCGCCCGTCTTGGCGGACCTGGGCCGGCCCCCTGATGGCCGGAGCCCTATCCACCGGGCTGGTCGCCTGCGCCACGTCTGTGTCCCCGATCGCCGCCTCGCCCAGGAATCTGGTGCTGACCTTGTCGCAGTTGCCGTATCCGGGCTTCGTTGTTGAGATTGGATCCAAGAACACGGGCTTCATCAGCAACACCCAGGCAGCAGCCGGGAGCGCCTCCCTGCTGCACCGCTACCGGCAGGAGGGGCGCAAGAACGCCTACCTCGCCACCTTCGTGAGGGAGGTGAGTCCGCAGCAGGTCATCGGTCCGGTGGTGGTCGAGAGCTCGGCCGTTGTCTACGGCTCGGCGGCCGGGGCGGCGGAGGGGTTCGCTGTCGGTAAGGGCGATCTGGCCCGGGGCGGCTGGCTGGAGGTCTCAACCGGTGCCCTGGGGCAGGAAGCGGCCGCATTCACCCAGACCAAGGAGGCCGACGGGACCGAGTACCAATCATTCGCGGTCAGTTGGCGCCAGGAGAATGTCGTCAATGAGGTCCGGATCGCCGGCAACGCGGCCACTCTTGACCTCAACTACGCGCTTACCATCGCGCGGGCGCAGCAGCGGGGCGAGGTCCGCCGATAGATGGAGCGCCGTGAGCGGACAGGCCACCGCGCTTCAGGAAGGGCTGACGCCAACTGGGAGCTGATCCAGCTGAGCAACGGCGCCCAGCTGGTATTGGCACCTATGCCAGACCGGCAGTCGGTGGCCGCGTCGGTGCTGCTCCGGGTCGGCTCCCGCTGGGAGTCGAGGCGGCTGGCGGGGGTGTCGCACTTTCTCGAGCACATCGTGTTCAAGGGGACACGGCGGTTCCCCACCAGTCGGAGTGTGTCGGAGTCGATAGAGGGGATCGGCGGGATCCTCAACGCCAGCACCGACAAGGAGCTAACCAACTTCTGGGTCAAGGTTCCCGGGGGCCACCTGGAGGAGGCATTGCGGCTCCTGTTCGACTTGGCGTTCGCGCCCACCATTGACGAGGTCGAGGTGGAGCGGGAGCGAAAGGTCGTGCTCGAGGAGCTGCACATGTACCTCGACCAGCCCGGGGAATTGGTGCAGATGATCTTCGACCGGCTCCTCTGGGGAGACCACCCACTGGGACGCGACCCGGCCGGCAGCAGAGCCTCGCTGGTCCGGATCGGTGCGGCAGAGCTGAGCGGGTACCGCAGCGCCTTTTACATCCCGGACCGGGTGGTGGTGGTGGTCGCTGGAGGGTTCGATCCGGGAGAGGCCCGGGGGCTGGTGGAGCGTTGCTTCGCCGAGCAGGACCCGGGCGAGGTGGCACCGTATGGGCATCGCACTGACGGCGGAGCCCCGGCCAGCCTCAGCGACCAGCCCGAGGTGAAGCTACGAAGGCGGCGCGGTGAGCAGGTGCACATCCTCCTCGGGGTGCGCTGTCCTTCGTACCTGGACCCCGATCGGTGGGCGCTGGAGGTACTCAACACGGCCCTTGGGGAGGGGATGAGCAGCCGGCTTTTCCTCGAACTGCGAGAGAATCAGGCGCTTGCCTACGATGTCCATTCCTTGGTCTCCCGCCACCGCGACTCGGGCTCTTTCGCGGTCTACATGGCCACCCAGCCGCACCAGCTCCAGACGGCAGTTCGCGGCGCCCTCGCCGAAGTCCGCCGGCTGATGCACGAGCCGATCGGGCCAGACGAGTTGGCGACGACCAAGACGAGGATCGAGGGCAGACTCCGCCTCCAGCTCGAGGGGACCAGCTCCATGGCCGAGTTCCTCGGGCAGCAGGCCGCTCTCACCGGATCGGTGATGTCCTCGGAGCAGGTGATCGCCGCGGTGTGCGCGGTGTCGGCTGAAGAGGTACAGGAGCTGGCGCGGCGGCTGTTCGCGGGGGTGGGCTGGCGGCTGGCGGCTGTCGGGCCGGTGGGCGGCCTCACCGACCTCGTGTCTTCGATCTCGGACGGGGGAGCGGCATGATGGCCGCTCCCAGTGCTCACGCCACCGCGGAGGCAGGGAGGCATTGACTGTGGAGAGGACCCTGATACTGATCAAGCCCGACGGCGTCCAGCGCGGCCTCGTCGGGGAGTTGGTGGGCAGGTTCGAGCGCCGAGGCTTGCACCTGGTGGCTCTGAAGTTGACCTTGGTCAGCCGCGACCTGGCGGAGCGGCACTATTCCGAACACCAGGGAAGGCCCTTCTTCGAGTCATTGATCGAGTTCATCACCTCGTCGCCGGTGGTGGCGATGGTCTGGGAGGGACCCAACGCCGTCAGCATCGTGCGATCGATGATGGGTCCGACCAATCCCGCGGCGGCCCCTGCCGGCACTATCCGCGGTGACTTCGGGATCGACATCGGGCAGAACGTGGTCCACGGCTCCGACAGCCCGGCGCGCGCGGTTCAGGAGATCGAGCTGTTCTTCGGCGACGAGGAAATGATCAGCTGGGAGCGTGACGGCGGCGGCTGGATCTACCCTTAGTCGCGCGCTGGGGCTGGAGCGGTAGGAGCAGGCCGACCCCCAGGATCAGAGTGAATGTGGGTGCCCCTCCGGGCAGCGGTCCCAGTTTGTTGAGGGGCCAGAATCGGGCGATGGCGATGGCCGCGATGCCCTTTCGGGGCTCCCAGCCGAAGGTGCGGGAGTCCTCGGAGACGTTGCGATTGTCGCCCATCACGAAGTAGTCGTCGGCCGGTATCCGCTGCCACCGGCCGGTTGTGGGCAGTAGCGGAGAAGAGGTGCCCGCGGCGGTGCAACACACCACCTCGTCCTGCCAGACTCCGTTGATATAGGGCTCATGCAGCTGGCGACCTCCCGTCGCGGAGGTGGGCTTGGTTTCGCTGATGTAGACGTGACCCACCCCGTGTTTGTCGGGAGCTATCCGGATCCATTCGCCGGGTAGCCCGATCACCCGCTTGATGAAGTCGTCTGAAGAGGGGATCGGTGGCTTGATGACCACGATGTTGCCCCGGGAAGGCCCCTCGACGTAAAGCGAGACGCTCTGGGCGACCAGCAGGTTGTTGTTATCGAGGGTCGGGTACATGCTGGTCCCTTCGACGTGCACCGGCCTGACGGCGACCGCGATCAGCAGGTAGATGAGCGCCGCCAAGACAACAACCTCGACCACATCTCGGAGCAGGGACCGCCGGGGCGGGCTCTCCGGTTCGGCGATTGGGCCAGGCGCAACGGAAGGCCCGGGCTCAGGGGATCGGTCGGCGGGCACTTGGGAAGTATAGAGAAGGGAAAAACGGCGCTTGGGCAATGAGTGGGGTGTGGGGGTTCCCGGAGCGCAGCAGGGGCCCTGCCAAACTGCCGGTGTTCACCATTCCTTGCTCGAGGGGATTGTTCATTCCCCGGGGGTGAGGAGGGCAGCACAGACGATTCTGATCAGAGCGGTGAGATCGCCGCCTGGGACTCCGAGGGTGAGTCGGTCGAGCGCAACGCCGGTGAGTAGCGAACCGAGCCAGTCAACACGCTCCTCACTGACATCAAGACCGGCTGCCCGGAGTAACAGCGTCTGCTGTCTCACGGTCACTGCTCGCAGCTCTCGCATGAGGTGGGCCAGCTCCGGTCGACGGCTCGATTCCAAGGCGAGCTCCTCCCGGGCCAGATATCGCGCCCGGCCAGCACCCTCAGCAACAACCGCAAGCGCGGCAATCACCTTCTCAAGATCATCGCGGCTTCCCGGCCTCCCACCATCCGACGTCTGATTCAGATCGGCCAGCTGAAGCTCCAGCAAGCGATTCGCAGCTGCCCGTAGGAGCGCATCCCTGCTGCCAAAGTAGTTGGAAGTCGTCCCGGCGGGCACTCCAGCTGCGGCATCGACTCTGCGATGCGTCAGCCCGTGAGAACCAGATGAACCGAGCACCTCGAGTGCGGCATCGGCTAGCTGTTCGGGTCGGGTCGTTCTTCGAGGCACGTCCGCGACTCCATCGGCACTTTATACTACGATCGTAGTATAAAGCGCCGATGGATAGCTCCCAATTGATCGTAGCTCGCGAAGCGTCGAAGGTCCGCTTCCAGAACGGCGACATGGACTTCGTCTTGAACTGGACCATCGACGTGAGCCAGAGCGTCGGGATGGCACCGTCCCAGGCCTTCCACGCTCTGCGTGACGTGAAGGATGGGGACCCCGTCGGCTGGGGGAACGGTTTCCGACTGCATGGGGAGTACAACGCGGCACGGGCGGCTTCCTTCGCCGAGAGTGGCAACTCCGAAGTCGCCGGCCAGTTCAGTCTGGTCGCTTTGTACGGGTACCGGGCGGCGCTCCAGTACACGAATCCGCTGTCGAATGACTTCGCAACCGTCCTGGAGAGGATGGAGCGGACGTTTGCGCGGGGGACCGAGCTACTCGGCATCCCGATCCGTCCCATCGAAGTCCCCTTCGAGCACACGACACTGGCGGGCTACTTCCTCGAGCACGACCACCAGGAGCGCCCGACGATCGTGATGGTCGGGGGCGGCGATACGGCCCGAAAAAACCTCTTCTACTTCGCTGGCTTCCCCGGTTGGAAGCGGGGATACAACGTGATCATGGTCGATCTGCCCGGCCAGGGAGCGATGCTCAACGGCGGCCTCCCCTTCAGAGCGAAGATGCACGATTCGGTCTCGGCTGCCGTGCAGTGGTTGGAAACCAACGCTGCCGTGCCGACCGGAGAACTCACGATCTACGGCGTCAGCGGGGGAGGCTGGATCTCGGCACAGGCTGTCGCGGCGGATCCGGGCATCAAGGCCTGGGTGGCAGCAACGCCGATCGTCGATATCGCGAAGATGTTCCTGCGAGACATGGGAGCAGTGCTTAGGGCCCCCGGCTGGGCCCTCACGTCGTACCTCCGACTAAGCCAACGCTTCAACACGGCCTCGCAGATCAACTTGAACAAGTACGCGTCGCCGTTCGGGACCGAGAATATCGTCACCGGCATCGGCGAGATCATCGACACGGTACGGCCCATTGACTTGACCGGCGGCGACCTGCCCTCGCTGTTCTTGGTCAGCGAGGGGAGAGCCCGCAAGTCAAGCGCCAAGCGCTGGCCCTGGGTGACGATTTCCCCAAGCGCAGCGTTCCGGTTTCGGTGGAGCAGTTGTCAGTCGCCCGTGGCGCTGACGCGCACTGTCAGCTGAACAACCTGCGCCTGGCTCACGGCGTGATCTTCAGTTGGCTTGATCGTGGATGCGACCGCCTGGCTCGTGACATGAGGCTCTGTTGTTGAGCACGGCACGCGGAGTCCCAAACCGTTGACGTCAGGCTGGGGCATGCGGGCGCTTGGGCGTGGGTGAGCCGGTCCAGCAGGGCGGAGGCCGGGCGGGCGGCGGCGTTCAATAGGGAGTTCCACGCTCCGAAATCCACGTTGGAGGTGATCACGAGCCCTGGAGGGGCGAGGCAGCTCGGACGCGATCTGCAGGATGCCGACTATCCGATCGGGGCCTGTTCGCCCGAGCCGAGGCTCCTTCGCTGGAAGCGCCACATCGCCGCCCGGCAGCAGGCCCACGTCAGACAGGGACCGACCGAGGCGGCCAAGAAATTGATCAAGCGGGTGAAGGGCGCTGCCTTAGGGTTCACCAGCTTCCGAAACTACCGCATCCGCTCACTGCTCCGGGTCGGCAAGCCCGGCTGGGACCTACTCGGTACGAGCAGGCCCCACTGAAAATCGAAGAGCCGGAAAAACTGGGCGGCGAAGGGTTAGAGTGCGACACCCAGACGGTCGACGAGACCGTTCAACTCCTCTTCGGAAAAGTAGTCGATTACGATCCGGCCCCGGCCCTTGGACCCAGGCACGATTCTGACGCGGGTGCTGAGCCGCTCGGTCAACGCGCTTTCGACGGCGGCTAGCTGGACGTCAAGGCGGCCTGCTGTCGCAGCCCGCCGCCGCACCGGGGGCGCCTCCGCCTCGCTCACCAAACGCTCCGTGTCCCGAACCGAGAGGTTGTGGGCAAGGATCCGTTGCAGCATCTTTACCTGCTGTCCGGGGTCCGCCAGCGATAGGAGCGCCCTCCCATGGGCCGGTGAGATCTGGCCGCTCTGAATGGCCAGCTGAACCTGCGGGGCGGCCTGAAGGAGCCGCATGGTGTTGGCGACGGCCGAGCGGCTGCGACCAACGCGGTGTGCCACCTGTTCTTGGGTCATGTCGAAGACGTCGCAGAGGCGGGCGAAGGCGCGCGCCTCGTCGAGGGCGGAGATGTCGCTTCGTTGCAGGTTCTCGACGAGCGATAGTTCCAGCTTCTCTCGGTCGGGTCCCACTGGCCGGACCACCGCCGGTACCCGCGCCAGCCCGGCCATCTGGGCCGCCCTGAGGCGGCGCTCACCAGCTACCAACTGAAAGCGCTCTCCGCTGGTCTCCACGACGAGCGGCTGCAGGACCCCGAAGGCGGCGATGGACTCGGACAGGGTCTGGAGGGGGCCCTCATCAAAGCTGGTTCGGGGCTGTTCCGGGTTGGGGTCGATCAGGGAGATGGGGACATCGCGGGGCCCTGGCCCTACCAGGGGCCCACTGAAGCCGGGGGCGCCGGTGGGGATGAGCTGCTCAAGGCCTCGCCCGAGGCCTCGCCTCTTGGTCATGCGGCCACGGCGGCTGTGCGCAGGAGCAACTCCTCAGCCAGGGCTCGGTAGGCCGCCGCTCCACGCCCGGTGGGATCGTAGAGGGTGATCGGCAGTCCGTGGCTGGGAGCCTCGCTGAGACGGACGGATCGCGGGATGACCGTGTTGAAGGCTTGGTCTCCAAATTGGCGGCGGACTTCGCTGACCACCTGCGAACTGAGGATGGTTCTCGGGTCGAAGAGGGTCAGCACAATCCCGGCCAGCGATAGGCCTGGGTTCAGCGACTGCCTGACCAGTGACTGGGACTGGGTCAGGAGACTCAGCCCCTCCAGCGCGTAGTACTCGCACTGGAGAGGGACCAGCATCGAGTCCGCCGCGACCAGGCAGTTGACGGTGAGCAATCCCAGCGACGGGGGCGTGTCGAGCAGGACGTAGTCGTAGTTCTGCAGGCCGTCCAGCGCCAGCCTCAGCCGAGACTCGCGGAGGGGTAGCTCGGCGAGCTCCAGCTCGGAGCCGGCCAGGGAGACGTTGGAGGGAACCAGGGTCAATCCGGGAACGTCGTCGATCTTGCGGGCTAGCTCGGAAATGGGCTGGCCAAGAACGATGACGTCATAGATGGAGCCGACGAGCTCTGACGGACGGACACCGAGCCCCGAGGTCGCGTTGGCTTGAGGGTCGCAGTCGACGAGGAGGACCTGGAGCCCCCGCTCAGCCAAGGCTGCACCCAGGTTGACCGCGGTCGTGGTCTTGCCCACGCCCCCCTTCTGGTTGCACACGGCGATGACCATGGGACGGGACATGAGCGGCAGTATAGGAGCGGGAGGATGTTTCACGTGAAACACCTTGACGTCTTCATGGCGACCAGCCGGACGACTGGCCCGGAATCAGCTCTCCCGCCCGGTACCGTCGGCGCCCCGCGCCATCGCGCACCTCGACGGTCCCGGCCCCAAACACCTTCCAGCCCTGGTCGGTACTCAGGATGGCCGTCCGCTCGGAGATGCCGATCAGGCGGTGGCCGGCCGGGACGCTGCGAATGATTGCCGGCGCTAAGAGTCGCATGAAGGTGGAGTCCCAGTGGACTCCGAACACCGTTCCGGGGCACAGGCCGAGGCCGCCACTGAACTGAAACCGCCCTCGAGCAGGCCCGGATCGCTCGGAACTTCCCGCCACCATGGCACCGGCGCTGCATCCTGCGTAGACCGACCCGGCGTGCAGAGCCTCCACGATCGCGGTCCAGAGGGGGGTCCGCTCGACGGAGCGAGCGAGGTACTGGGGGTTGCCGCCGGAGAAGAAGATCAGGCTGGCTCGGCGCGCAGCCTCCGCGTACTCCTCGACGGCCGCATCCTCACGGGTGCGCACCGGCAGCGCGCGGGCGTGCAGGCCCAGAGCCGCGTAGTGGTCCCGCCCCATGCGGTTCCAGCGCGCGAAGACGGTCTCACCCTCCGGAGCGCTAGCGGTCGCGAGCACGACCACCGATCCATCTCCGCCGGCCCCCCTCAGGGCCTCGAGCTCGCCCTCGCCGACCCAGGGCAGGAACTCCCCGGAGCCCAGCAGCAGGCACCGGGGAGTTCCATATGACGCCTTCTCTCCCTCAGACTCCATCTGCCCCGGTCGGGCGCCGGGTCATTCGCACTTGGGCCGCGGCGGCCTGGGGCGTTCAGCGGCGGTGACCTTGGCTTGGAGCTCGTCCAGTGGCTTGGCACTCTGTCCGTTGCGCTGGCCAGCCCTTGAATTGATCTCCATGAAGGGCTGAATCAGGTCGAGGGGCAGGGGGAAGACCACGACCGTGCTCTGCTCGGTGCCGATCTCAGTGAGGGTCTGCAGATAGCGCAGCTGGAGGGTGGCCGGCTCCCTGCCGATCACCTCCGCGGCGTCTGACAACTGTTGGGCCGCCTGGAATTCGCCCTCGGCCCGGATTATCTTGGCGCGCTTCTCGCGTTCCGCCTCCGCCTGCATGGCCATGGCGCGCTGCATCGACTGGGGCAGGTCGACGTCCTTGACCTCGACCGCGGTCACCTTCACCCCCCAAGGCTCGGTCTGCTCGTCGATCACCGTCTGCAGCTCGGCGTTGACCTTGTCTCGCTGGCTCAGCAGCTCATCCAGGGTGGACTGTCCCAGGATCGAACGGAGGGTGGTCTGGGCGGCGGTCGAGATGCTGCCCAGGTAGTTGTTGACCTTGACATAGGCATCACGAGCATCGACGACCCGGAAGAACACCACCGCGGTGACGCGAACGGTGACGTTGTCCTTGGTGATGATGTCCTGCGCCGGCACCTGATGGACGTTGATTCGGAGGTCGATCTTGTAGAGGCGGTCGATGCCGAACGGGATGATCAAGCGCGGACCCGGCCCCTTGACGTCGATGAGGCGGCCCAAGCGGAAGACCACGCCCCGCTCGTACTCGTTGATGACTCGGAAACCGGTGGCAAAGGTGGTTAGGAGAAGGATCACCACCACCACCACCAACAACAGAGCTGCGCTGCCCACTGCCTCGTCCTCCTTACTTGCTAGGGGACCCGGCGACCGCTCCGGGTCCCGCGCTATTCCTGCCGACCGGCATTGGCCCCGGCAACGCCTCCACGATCAGGGTAAGCCCGTCTTGGGCTAGCACCACCACTTCGGTCCCGGCCTGCAGGGGCTCGCTGTCCCGGGACACCACTCGCCAAAGCTCGCCCTCCACCGAGGCGATGGCGGACGGAGCGCCACCCTCGCGCACCACCGCAGTCAGGCCCAGAAGCTCGTGGCTGTTCGGCCCGAACGGTAGGTGCCTGACCCGCAGCGCCCTTCGGCTCAGGGTCAACCAGATCATCCCGCCCACGACCGGGACGCTGATCAGCACGACCAAGTTGACGCTGGTGGCGGCGGTGGACCCGTTGAACAGCAGCAGGCCGCCGGCGATCGCCGCTCCAACCCCGGCCAGGCTGAGGAAGCCATGAGTGTGGCCTGATGTGTCCACCGCCAAGAGGGCGGCCGCCGCACCGACCATCACCACACCCGCCAGGTTGACGGGCAGGTTAAGCAGTCCGACCGCCGCCAGCACTCCCGCCAGCACTCCCACGGAGCCGAACACGATCGACCCCGGATGGACTGCTTCCAGGCCCACCCCAAGCAGGGCGATCAGCAGCAGCACAAAGGCCACAGTCGGATTTGCCAGCACGGCCAGCATTCCAGAGTGATGGGTGGCCAGCGCGTGCACGGGGACCGCCGCCAGCACCGGCAGCTGGGTCACCAAGGAGCCGCAGACTGCAATCGAGGCCGCACCCGCGATCTGCCGGCGAGTCATGGCGCTTTGATCATACGCCG
Source organism: Candidatus Dormiibacterota bacterium (assembly GCA_003164475.1). The sequence goes on from PLTL01000385.1 coordinate 12,096, forward strand.
CCAACTCGCGGAGTCTCGCTGGTGATCTCCGGGCGGATAATCGCCGGATGCCAAGCGAGGCGGCTTCACGGAGTTGAAAGCCCAGGAGTCCGTCCCCACGCAGGTGGCTGCGGTCGAAGGGGACGGCCAGGCCAGGTGGGACAGCTACGTCGGCCAGCAGGAGCACGGGAATCTGCTGCAGTCCTGGGGTTGGGGGGAGCTGCGCCGCCGCTATGGGTGGAGCGTTCTGCGCCTGGCCGCCGTCAGGGGTCCGGAAGCCACCTGGGTCGGGGCGATCCAGGTGCTGCAGCAGAGGTTGGGCCCGGGCGGCTGGGGGTACGCGCCCCAGGGGCCGGTACTCTCGTCGCTCGGCGACGAGGCAGCCTGCCAGGCGCTGCTGCGAGCGGCGGTGTTGCAATTGCGACGCAACCGCATATTCCAGCTGAAGTGTGACCCGGAGTGGCCGGTGGCCTCGGTCCAGGCTCAGAGGCTGATCTCCAAATGTGGGCTGCGTCCGGCGCACTTCGACGTCCAGCATCGCCAGACGTGGCTGCTTGACCTCGAGGGCGGGATCGAGGCCGTCTCGGCTCGCATCCCGGCCACTACCAGGTACAGCGTCCGGGTCGCGCAGCGGAACCGGGTGGTGGTCAGCCAGGAGTACGGCCCCCGGGCGGTGGAGACCTTCTACGCGCTCCACATGGACACCGTGGGGCGCAAGAGGTTCAGCTCCCGGCCCCTCAGCTACTACCAGGCCGCCGCCCAGGAGCTCGGGGCGACCATCTTCATCGCCTCCCAGAGCGGCACGCCGCTGGCGGCCGGATTTACGGTCGCGTTCGGGAAACGGCTGGTGCACCTCTACGGCGGGACCAGCAACGCGGTGCCCAGCGCCCGTGCCAGCTATGCCCTGCAGTGGGCCATGATCCAGTGGGGGGTGGAACGAGGGTGCACGATCTATGACATGTGGGGGGTGCCGCGCCGGTTCGATCGCGCCAACCCCGACCACGGGTACGCCACCTTCAAGACCAACTGGGGGGGGCGGCTGGGCAGCTACGGTGGGCTCATGATCGCGCCCCTGCTGGGCCCTCTTGATCCGGTCGTGCACGGAGTGGAGTCGTTCCTCCTGCGCCGTCGGCCACTGCTGCGCTGAGCGGACGCCCTGGGGTTACAGCGCCGACCCTGCGGGGCTCCCCGCTTGCCCGCCTAGAATCTGGGCATGCTCTATCTGGGCCGCCACCGCAGGAATCGCTGGGTGGCCACAGTGTTCGCGCCGCCTCGCGAGGTGTTCGCGGTGGCCGAGCAGGTCATGGGCCTGCCGCCCTTCAGCTTCCGGATCGTCGACGACCACACGGCCGAGGTGGTGCAGGAGCTGGCCAACGGGCTCTTCGGCCAGTGGTCCAAGGTCAAGCGCCCCAAGACCAAAGTGCGGATCGAGTGTCATCCGACCAGCCAGGGAACTGAGCTGACCATGGTCGCCGAGGGTCAGCGCAGTGCCACGATGAGAGCGGTCAACCTGCTGCGGATCCTGACCAGGGGCGAGCGCGACGCCGCCACCGCGTACCGGTACCGGACCATCTCGCCGGGTCCCTGCACTGTGGTCCAGAGTTGGTCCGGAACCGGCTACCCGATCTTCCTAGGCCCGGACCACCAGTCCCAGCGGGGCGCGGCGGTGCGGCCTGCGACCCCGCTCACTGCCCTGGAGCAGACCGGGCGGTGGGTCCGTGTCCGGGCCGGTAGCGCCGAGGATGGACAGGAGGGCTGGATCGAGGCCGATCAGCTGGTCTCGGACCCGACCCCTGCCTAGGCGCTCAGTCCGACTGGGAGCCGGGCTGACCCGAGTGGTGGGAAAGTTCGTGCCAGGAGCCCGAGATCAACAGCGAGTTCGCCGCTTCCGGCCCCTCGCTTCCCGCCGGATAGAAGTTGACCCGTGGCAAGTCCTCCAGCACCGGCTGCAACACCGCCCACGCCGCCTCGGTCTCGTCTTGGCGGATGAACAGGGTGTGGTCCCCGAGGAAGGCATCGTGGAGGAGCCGCTCGTAGGCCTCGGCGGGCTCGGTCTTGAAGGACTGCCCGTAGGAGAAGTCCATCCGAACCGCCTGCTCCACGACTGCCGGACCGGGCTCCTTGGCCACAACCGAGAAGGAGATGCCCTCATCGGGCTGGATCC
>PLTL01000134.1 GCA_003164475.1 Candidatus Dormiibacterota bacterium
GGCGCCATCTTGTTGGTCAGAGTGCCGGCGACGATCATCACGTCGCTCTGCCGCGGCGAGGCGCGCGGGATAATCCCCAGGCGGTCGAGGTCATACCGCGGCATGTACGCGTGTATCATCTCGATGGCGCAGCAGGCCAGGCCGAAGAGCGCTGGCCAGAGTGAGGAGTACCTTCCCCAGGCGATCACCTTGCCCACGGTGGTGGTGAACACGCCCACCTGGGCGGCGGCATCCGCCAGATCCCGCTCGGAAGGAATGGCCCCAGGGATGGCAGGAGCCTGGGCGGACGCCAGCTGAGTCACCCCCATCCGTCGGGGCACGACCAGCCCCTCAGCGACCCCACTCAGTTCCACTCCAGGGCCCCCTTGCGCCAGACGTACAGAAGCGCCACCCCCAGGAGGGCGACGAAGACCGCCATCTCGATCAGCCCGAACAGGTGGAGGGTGTGCTTGACCAGGACCGCCCAGGGATAGAGGAACACCGCCTCCACGTCGAAGACGATGAACAGCATGGCGGTGAGGTAGAAGCTCACCGAGAACCGCCGCCGGGCGGTCTCCGCAGGAACTATGCCGCACTCATAGGGCAGTCCCTTGGCCTTGGTCGGGTGGCGGGGGCCCAGGAGAGCGATGCCCAGGATGATGACCCCTGCGACCAGGATCACCATCACCAGGAACACCAGCAGAGGGAGATAGGCGAAGAGCATCCTCGCTCAGTCTAGCAACGGAGCCGGGACCGGCCTGCCATCGCCGACCCTCGCTCCCGACGCCGCCTCAGTGGGGCGCGAGGGCCAGCGGCAGGGCGGCGGAGGTGGCCTGCTCAGCCTCCACCCAGAGTCGCTCCGCCAGCTCCCGGCTGCGGGCGCTGCGGAAGGGCCGGATGGCCCGGGGATGGCCTCGGACCCCCAGCAGCGAGGGCGCGTAGATGCCGCCGTTGACCGCCTCCGGGGCCCCGGCCGCGAAGAGCACGGGCCAGGCTCCCATCGCCGCGGGCTGGGCGATCCAGTTCCCGGGGGCACCGGTCAGCCGGGCCAGGCGCCGGTGATCCTGGCCAAGACTGACCGACATCAGGCTGGTGTTGGTGTAACCAGGATGGGCCGCCATGCTGCGCACCGGAGAGCCGCCAGCGGCCAGCCGGCGGGCCAACTCCACGGCCAGGACCAGGTTGGCCAGCTTGCTGGCCGCGTAGGCGCGGTGCCGGGAGTAGCGGAGGCCACCCTCGTCCCCGAAGTTCAGCACGGCCCGCATCGCGACCAGGCTGGTCATGGTCACCACCCGACCGCCAGGTGCCGCGGTGAGGGCGGGCAGGAGCAGCGCTGTGAGCGCGAAGTGACCGAGGTGATTGGTTCCCCAGTGGAGCTCGAAGCCGTCCTTGGTCCGCCGGTTGGGGGCCAGCATCACCCCAGCGTTGTTGATCAGGCCGTCGAGACTGCGGTGGTTCTCCAGATACTCGGCGGCAAACTGGCGCACCGAGGCGAGGTCCGCCAGATCCAGCAGCCTGGCCCCGACCGAGCACCCGGGAACCTCACGGCGGATCTGGATCGACGCCGCCTCCCCCATCGCCAGGCTGCGAACGGCCATGACCACCGCGGCGCGGTGCCGGGCCAGGGCCAGGGCGGTCTCGAAACCGATCCCCCGATTCGCTCCGGTGATGACGAAGATCCGGCCGGACAGGTCGGGCAGGTCGCTGTCCCGCCACCCTCTGGGGACGGAGACGACCGGGAACGGGGTTGAGGTCACGTTCGCCTCCTGAACCGAATCTCTCGCCGCCTGGGGACCACTCTAAGCGCCTCCCGCTCTGGTGCAGCGGCTATCCTTCTCCATCTGGTCGCGCGGGAGTAGCTCAGTTGGTAGANNTGTCGCGGGTTCGAGTCCCGTCTCCCGCTCCCCAAGCGGGGGGGTCCGCCCCAGGTGGTGCGGTCAGCGTGGACGCGTCTACCACATCTCCGGATGTCAGGGTGGCAGGGCGAGACGCATTGCCTGCTCGCGCGCGTCCTGATCCGGTAGGCTGGCGCGCAGAACCGCATCGGCGGCCAGGAGCTGTGCGCGCTCGACCCGCTGGTCCAACCGACGCTCAAGCGCGTCGATCGCCCTCCTGATCGCGCGCGCGTACTGGTCGCCGCGCTGCGTGAGCTCGACGTTTATCTGCCGAGCGTCGCTCGCGTCCCTGGCGGTCACGACGAAGCCGCGCTGCTCGAGCCTGGTCACGAACTTGCGGGACGCCTGGCGGGTGACTCCGAGCGCCGCACCGATCTGCCCGATCGACCTGGGGCGGCAGCTGAGCAGGCGCATGACCGCGGCGTCGGTGCGACGGTAGTCGTCAAAGCCCGCGCGGTCGATGTGCTCGGCCATCTGGCGCACCCAGTGCTCGCGAGCCAGCGCGAGCACGTCGCCGAAGTGATAGGCGGTCCTTGGCTGCTCCGTCATGGTGCGGTAGACTATTATGCAACATGGTTGCTCATGTGTCCAGCCCCCGCAGAGCCCCAGCAAGGGCGGTGACAGCCGCCCGGCTCACACTCATCGGCGTCGTCCTGTACGCGGTCATCGACGCGGCCCTCGCGTTCCTCCGGCCGGAGTTCTCGGTTCTGCACAACGCCGAGAGCGACTACGGGAGCAGCGGGCCCTGGGCGTGGTTGATGGACCTGAATTTCCTGCTCCGCTGCGCTCTCAGCCTCGCTGCGGTCGGAGCTGTGTCTGTCACCGCCGCGAAGACCCGCCGGCTTCAGGCGGCACTCGGCCTGCTGATCGTGTGGGCGCTGGCCTCCGGGCTGCTCGCATTCTTCCCCGACGATCCGCTCGGCACTCCCGTTCACACGTCAGGCGCCGTCCACCTCACGGTCGCCTTCGTCGCATTCCCAGCTGTGCTGGTGGGAACGATTGTCGGTTCAAGGGAGCTCCGAGCGCAGCCGCGCTGGCGGCGGGTTGCGATCCCGATGGCCGTTCTCTCCTGGGGAGCGCTGGTGCCCCTTCTGCTCCTCGGACGGGTTGGCTTCCACCCGCACTCGCTCGGCGGGCTCTACGAGAAGATCTTCCTCGGCATGGAGCTTCTGTGGCTGGCGCTCGTGGCCATGGGCGGCACAGTGGGGTCAAGTGAAGCCGTCGAGTAACCGTCCAGGGACCCAACGCTTCGGTCACGCCGGGATGAAGCCACGCCGTCTGTGTACTTGCGTCTCATGGGGCGTGGGCAGGCGGGGGGAAGGTGGGAGAGCCTGGCCCCGTCTATGACCGCGTCAATCTGTTCCCTGTGACGCGAGCGCTACTCAGCGAGCCAATCTGCCAGGCGCGCGCTGGAGCCCGTTTCAGCCCACGCCGCATGCCTGACCGGCAGTACGGCTACTGCCTTCCAAGCGGGATGTCGCGAGTTCGAGCCGCGTCTCCCAGCCCATCACCCCACTTCCACCCCGAGGTCGGTGAGCATGGCCTGCTCCCGAAACCAAGGGCCGGTTACCACTGGCAGGCACGCTGGGCGTCGCCCTGTCGAGTCTGGCCTTCGGCGCCGGCGCGGTGCTCAGCCGACCCAGATCCCCACGGCCAGGAGGACGGAGCTGGCCGCCAGGACCGCCCCCATCTGCTTGAGGGCCCTGATCTGCAACCGAGGGTTATCGGAGCCCGAGTTGCGGATCGGGGCCGCCAAGGCCGGCAGCACCAACCAGGGCAAGCAGACGGTGAAATGGTCGATCCCCGGAATGGCGATGAAGAGCGGAACTGCCAGGGCCAGGCCCAGAAGGCCGAGGAGGAGCCAATGCGACCGGCGCGGCCCCAGGAGCACAGCCAGGGTCCGCTTGCCCACGACCCGGTCAGTGCCGATGTCGCGGATGTTGTTGACCAGCAGCAGCGCCGCCGCCAGGGAACCCGGCAGGATGGCGGCCAGCACCCCCAGCGTCCCCACCTTGCCAACCTCGACGAAAACCGTTCCACAGGTGGCGACCAGCCCGAAGAAGACGAACACTGCCAGCTCGCCGAAGCCCCGGTAGCCGTAGGGATGGGGTCCTCCCGTGTAGAGGCACGCTGCCAGGATGCATGCAGCCCCGACCGCCAGCAGCCACCAGGAAGTCACCGAACAGAGCCAGAGACCGATGATGGCCGCGATCGCGAAGGAGGCGGTCGCAGCCTCAGCCACCAATCTCGGCGAGATCACTCCGGAGGCCGCGGCGCGGGGGGGGCCAAGCCGGGCCGGGGTGTCGGCACCGCGAGCGAAATCGGAGTAATCGTTGGCGTAGTTCACCCCGAACTGCAGCGCCACCGCGACTCCGAGCGCGGCCAGACTGCGGCCCCAGCTGAGGCTACCCAAGTGGGCAGCCACTCCCATGCCAACCAGCACCGGCGAGATCGAGGCTGCCAGCGTGGCCGGACGGGATGCGTGCCACCAGAGCCGGGACACGCTCGGCACCGGCGTCACCGACGGCTCCCGGGCTCGGGGACCGGAGGCAGGTCCGCCGAGACCGGACACCCCCCGCGCGGCCCCCCTCATCTCAAACCGCGCTGGGCGTTCCTCGTCGGAACGATCGCGACACTGCGCTCCTCAGAATGCCGGCCCCTGGGATGCTCCCAGCACCGAAGGAGAGCAGTCGCTCACCAGGGACCGTATGGGCTGGCGTTGGCCACCCGCATCGCGGCCACGTAGCCGCTGCGCTGGTGGGCCGTCTCGTCCTCGTCAAGGGGCACGGCGAGCTTCCCGCGGAACTCCCGGACCGTGTCGAACCCCTTGCGGCCCATCCAATCGGACAGGCCATCGAGCAAGGTCGTCGCGTGCCCCGGGCCGTGACGCAGCAGGGAGGAGGTGGTCATCACCACGTCCGCCCCAGCCAGCAGGTACTTGGCGACATCCTCCGGCCCCTCGACCCCTGTCGTCGCGGCGATGGAGGCCCGCACCCTTCCATGGAGCAACGCGATCCAGGCACGCGGAAGCCGCGCATCCATCGGCCTGGAGAGCCCCACACCTGGCGCCACCCCAAGCGACTCCTGGTCGATGTCTGGCTGCAGGAAACGGTTGAAGAGCACCAGCCCGTTCGCGCCGGCCGCGTCGAGTTGCCTCGCCATCTCGCCGGTGGAACTGAAGTAGGGACCCAGCTTGACGGCGACTGGCACGCTCACCGTGCCCTTGACCCGTTCGAGGATCTCGACATGGCGCCGCTCGACCTCGCGGCCGGAGACGTTCGAGTTACCGGGGAGGTAATAGATGTTGAGCTCGATGGCGACCCCGCCGGCATCCTGGATCGACTGCGCGTAGCTGGTCCACCCGCCGGGTGTGATGCCGTTCAGACTGGCGATCACGGGAATGTCGACCGCGGCTGCGGCACGCTCCAGCAGGCTCAGGTAGCGGCGCGGGCCAGGCTCCTCCCCTGCCGCCTCCGGGAAGTAGGAGAGCGACTCAGCGAAGCTCTCACTGTGGGCATCCACCAGCCGTGCGTTGCGGGCCGCCTCCTCGGCCAGCTCCTCCTCGAACAAGGAGTGGAGCACGACCGCGCCGACGCCGGCATCGGCGAGCCGGCGAACCCCGTCCACGGTGTGGGAGATGGGCGAGGCCGAGGCCACCAGCGGATTGCGCAGCGCCAGCCCCATGTAGTCGGTGGAAAGGTCCATCACCGCTCCTTCCGAGCATCGACCGGGAAGCGCTCCGCGGGCCGGGTCGCCATCTCCTCGTAGGTCTCCCAGCGCTGGGTGACCGCCGTCTGGGCCAGGCCGCCGAGACGTTCAGCCTCCGCCGGGTCCGAGTTGGCGAGGCTGGTGTAGCGGAGCTCCTGGCGGGTGTAGGCCTCGAGCCCGATGCGGGGCCTGGGCGAGTCGAGCAGGAACGGGTTGCCGCCCGCCGAACGCACCATCGGGTCGTAGCGGATCAGCGGCCAGTACCCGCTGGCCACGGCGCGGTACTGCTGGTCCAGCCCCGAGCGCATCTCGATGCCGTGGGCAATGCAGTGGCTGTAGGCGATCACCAGCGAAGGGCCATCGTACGCCTCCGCCTCGCGGAAGACGCGCAGGGTCTGCTCGGGATCAGCGCCCATCGCGACCCGAGCCACGTAGACGCTGCCGTAGGCGATCGCCTGCAGAGCGAGGTCCTTGCGGGCGGTCCGCTTGCCTGACGAGGCGAACTTCGCCACCGCTCCAAGCGGCGTCGCCTTGGACGCCTGGC
>PLTL01000118.1 GCA_003164475.1 Candidatus Dormiibacterota bacterium
ATCCGGATCGAGCACCGCTTCGGGCGAAACCGCGCCGCGCTGGCCACCTACGCCGAGCTCAGCGCGCAGCTCGCTTGGGACATGCCCGATGGCAGCGGCGAGGGCCCGGACGAGGAGACCGAGGCGCTGATGGCGGATGTCCGAGCTGCTCTCTATGGGCAACAGCGGGCTGTCGGTGCGCGGTGAGGTCGTTTCTACTGACTTTAGCGCCCCATCACACCTCGGCACCTAGACGCAGGCCGCCGGGTGGCCGACACGGACAGCCCCTCCACAACGGGCGTCTCACTCCCACCAATGGTGACCCCTGGGCCTTATCGTGTGGGGGTCGTGCGCCCGCGCCGAGCCGAGGGGCTCCCAACCATCGATGAGCTGATGTGGCTCTCTGTCCAGGCTCTGCGCGACCTGGGTGGACAGGCAAGACTCCCCGATCTCGATCAGGCCGTCGCTAGCCTAGGCACTCTTACCGCGGAGCAGCTCAGCGTGCAGCGCGTGGGCAGGTCGCAATCTGAGGTCACGTACCGTACCCGATGGGCTCTGACCCATCTGAAGGCCCTGGGAATGGCGGCAAACGATCGGCCAGGGGCCGGTAAGTGGCGGTTGACGGCAAAGGGACGGAGGGTCGACCGCGACGAGCTTGTCATCAGGCGGCGCGAGTGGAGAGCTGCACTTGCTCGGGAGAGGAACCGACGTGTTCGGGCTACGTGAGGTTCGGACGCGCGACGCGGCCGGGGACCCTCGTTGGCCTCGTGGCCCGAGTGTGGTCAGGACCTGCTGGTCCAGTTGAGGAGGGAGCCTGGCCAGTTGGCCCTTACCGTCAGTGACCCGGACGACAGGGTGGCAGGCGCGTGCGCCGCGTTACAGCGAACCTCCACATATCCCGCCCGGGCCAGACTCCTGTTGCCCGCACCTCCCACAAACTCCCGCGAAGTGATCAATCGTCTCGCCGCCGCCGGCCCGGTGATTGTGGATCTTGACCTCGCGCGGGCTGGATTGTGACCGACTGGCCGGCCTGTGGCCGGGAGCTGATTGCGGAGTTGCAGCGGGCCCCGGGCCGGCTTGGCCTGGTCGTCGGGGACTCAGAGGGCACGATTCTGGCCGCCCTTGCCGGACTTGCCCACTCCGCTGTATTTCGGGCTGGCATCGGCTTGCTCGAGCAGGATCCGCCGGTGACCGCGGACGAGGTCGTTGAACGCCTGACCAGCGCAGGGGCGATGATTGCCGACTTGGATCTGCTCTTCTGGGGTCCGTGGCTGTCCTTGGATCCCCTCGCCCTCCTACGAGGTGTCAGCCGTCGACATCCCGGCACCGTCTTTGCGTGGCCCGGATCTGTCACTCACGGCATGGCTACCTATAGTCGTCCTGGGCGTCGCGACTGGCTTGAGACGGCGCTCTCCGACGCCGTCGTGCTTCGCCCATATCCGACCATGTTCCCTGATGAACCGCCCTACCGCATCGAGAGATACGCATGACGCTCTATCGCGACCTCGTCCAGTTCGAACCGATCATCGATATCAAGGTCCTCACTGAAGCCAATACCGTAGACCAGGCCCGCGAGGACGTTCGCACATACGTGGTCAGCACGCCGATGCGGGACGCGCTGACCAAGGTACTCGTCCCCAATCTGCGCTTCGACAACCCGGGCGCAGACCACAAGGGCACCCTGATCGTGGCCACCTACGGCACAGGCAAGACCCATCTCATGTCGATGGTGTCGGCCGTCGCCGAACATGCCGGGCTTGCCGGTGATGTCTCCGATAGCGACCTGGCTAAAGCCATCGCCCCCATCGCCGGGCGGTTCAAAGTAATTCGAGCTGAGATCGGCGCCACCCGTATGAGCCTTCGCGACATCGTCTGTCGTCGCCTTGAAGAGGGAGTCAAAGCGGCGGGCGTGACCTACCAGTTCAAGCCGGCTGACCAGGCGCCCAACACCAAGGATCTGGTGGTCGAGATGATGCAGGCCTTCGAGACCGTGCATCCCGATCACGGACTGCTGTTCGTGCTTGATGAACTCCTCGACTATCTCCGAACCCGCAGGGATCTCGAGCTGAACCTTGACCTGACGTTCCTGCGGGAAATCGGCGAAGTCTGTCGCCGGACCCGGTTTCGCTTCATCGCCGGCATCCAAGAGAGTTTGTTTGACAATCCGCGCTTGGCCAACATGGCGGCCGAGGTCCTGCGCGTCCGCGAGCGGTACGATCAGCTGCGCATCTCGCGCGAGGACGTGTCGTTCGTAGTGCAGGAACGCCTCCTCAAGAAGACCATCAGCCAGCGAGACCAGATCCGAGACCATCTCCGAAAGTTCACCCCGGCGTTTGTGGGCATGGTCGAACATCTCGACGACTTCGTGAACTTGTTCCCTGTTCATCCTGTCTACCTCAAGACCTTCCAGGAGATAACCCTCGTTGAGAAGCGCAAGGTCCTCTCGACCCTGTCGCACGCGATGACGGCGCTGCTCGACCTGGAGGTCCCACGCGACCAACCCGGCCTTATCTGCTACGACTCCTATCGCCCGGACCTCGATGCCGACCCTGCTAGTCGTCTGATTCCTGATGTGCGCGAGGTTCTCGACAAGGTCGATGTGCTGCGGACCCGAGTCGAGAAGGCGCTGAAGACGAAGGGCTACATCCCTACCGCTCTACGTATCATCGACGGTCTCGCGGTGCACCGCCTGACGACCTCTGACATCCACATTCCGATCGGCGTCACCATCGCGGAGCTGCGCGACGACCTGTGCCTATTGCCCGAGGGCATGCCCGAGCTCACGCCTGAGTTCATCCAGACCGCGCTCGGATCCGTCGTTGACGAAATCATTAGCGCGGTCTCCGGGCAGTTCATCACCGAAAACTCGGACAACGGCCAGATATACCTCGACGTCTTGAAGGATATTGACTATGACCAGAAGATCGAGGAACGGGCCGCCCCCCTCGATAACGATCGCCTAGACGAGGCGTACTTCACCGCTCTCGAGGAGGTCCTTGAGCTGCGCGACGCACCCTACGTGGCCGGCTATCGCATCTGGGCATACCCACTCGGGTGGGCAGCAAAGAACGTCGACCGGGCCGGCTACCTGTTCATGGGCGCCCCCAACGAAAGGTCAACGGCTCAGCCGCCACGGGACTTCTATGTCTACTTCCTTCAGCCCTATGACCCGCCGACTTTCGAGGACGAGCGCAAGGCGGATGAGGTGTTCTTCAGCCTCGGCAGACCTGGCGACGAGTTTACTGCCGCTTTGCGTAAGTACGCCGGCGCCCACGCTCTGACTGGCGAGTCGACGGAAACCCACCGCAAGGTGTACGAAGGCAAGCGCAACGCGGCCCGCACGGCTATGGTGGTGTGGCTCAAGAAGAACATCGCCACAGCCATCACCGTGACCCACGCCGGGGTCTCGAAGCCGCTTGGGGCGTGGCTGTCCGGTGCTGGTGGCGGATCCAGTCGCAGCGTCAAGGAGCAGGTGGACGCCATCGCCGCCGAAGCGCTCAAAGACCACTTCAACAGCCTGTACCCCGGCTACCCGGCGTTCGCGGTGAACGTCACGCAGTCGAATCTGGCAGAGACGGTGAAGCAAGCCATCGGCCAGGTGGTCACGGGCCGTCCAACCGCCGCCGGAAACAAGGTTCTCATGTCGCTAGAACTCGTGGATATCGGCGGCAACCTCATGGACAGTGGCCCGTTTGGCGCGGCTTTGCTCAAGGAGCTGGCTTCCGGTGCTGGCAAGGCAGTGAACCGCTCCGAGCTTCTCATCGAGCGTGATCGTCGCGTTGAGACATGGGGCCCCTGGCATCTCGAACCCGAGTGGCTGGTGGTTACCGCGGCGGTCTGCTGTCAACTTGGTCGACTTGAGATCGGCTTTCCTGAGGGTCAGCTTGACGCCACCACCCTCGACCGACTTGCCCGCATGACCTCCGATGAGTTGGCCGGCCTGTCTCACATCGCGCCACCCAAGCCGTCGCCGATCGTGCTTCTCCGGGACGTCGCGGTGCTGCTCGAGCTTGGCAAGGGGGCGGTCCCCGACTCGGGAGCCGACGAGGCCCTGGTGCGCCAGGTCCATACCGCTGGCCAGACCCTTCTTGGTCGGGTCGCCCAGGCTAGGTCGACGGTGACCAACGGCGTCTCCCTGTGGGGCGCCCTCGTCGTCGACCAACAGACTGAGCGCGACGCTAGGCTCGAGTCCCTTCAGCGCCTTCTCGAGAACGTCCTGGCCCGTAACTCAGTTGGCAAACTCAACAAGTTGAATGCCGATAGCGGCTCCGTGAGCGCGGCCCGTGATGGGCTGGACGAACTCAAATGGGTCGAGGCGGCACTCGCCTCGCGCGAGCGACTGACGGCCGGTGCGGAGTATCTCCGCGAGGCTGTCAGCGTCTTCGGTTCCGACAGCGACCTCACCGAAGACGCCGGCCGGCTGCGCGCCGACATGTTGGCCCTGTTCGCTGGCCCTATCCAGCCCGCAAAGGTTGCCAACCTTGCCTCGGAAGCTGAGCGCTTGCGCAAGAGATGCGCCGACGAGGCAGCTCGGGCGCATGCCCGCGACCGTCTCGACGCGGAAGGCGACGAACGCAAGCGCCAGATCATCGAAGGCTCCGAGTACAAGGATCTAAAGACCCTGACCGCCATCAAGATCCTCCCTGATGGAGTTTTCGGTTCGTTGGAGACGAGGCTGGTCAGCATCGGCAGCTGCAAGATGTTCGATGAGGGCAAGTTGAGCGCCAGTGTCGTTTGCCCCGAGTGCGGCTACCGACCGCAACGGGCAAGCGGCCCGACTGCGCGGGCCCGAGTTGACGAGATCGCCTCGAAGCTCGTCGAGCTCCGTCAGACATGGGAGCGCACCCTCATCGACAGCCTTAGAACCCCTGAGATCGCCGAACAGGTTGAGTTGCTGGCTCAGGACGAGAGGGCCGCCGTGTCAGCACTTCTCGAGACCGACTTGTTCCCAACTCCGATGACCGACATGCTCGTCCGGGGCGTCAACCAAGCGCTGAATCGGTTTGTCGTCCGCCGGATCAGCCGAGACGAACTGTGGAGCGCGGTGTTTCCCGCCGACCAGACGTCAACCGTCGCCGAACTGCACGAGCGGTTCAGCGGCTTCCTCACCCGGATCCAGAACGGCAATGACCCCGACCGGGTGCGGATCATCCCGGGAGAAGAGACCACCTCATGAGCGCCGCCAGCCTCTTTGAGCCCGAGGACAGAGGCGTCCCCTCCCCGGACGCGACCCCAGCGCTCGCCAAACTCCTGCCGGAGCTGCGCACCCTGCCTGGCTGCCCGAGCGGCTCTGATGAGGACATCCTGGCGATGTCGAGCCCCCCAGGTCACACTGCCTGCCCCAACCCGTTCATCGCCGCTTGGCTCCCAGCCTTGGAAGACGAGGATCGTGCCGACCCGGGCCCGTTCTCAGTCGATACCACCGCTGGGAAGACCTCGCTCGTCTTCAAGGCGCACTCGTATCCGACTAAGGTCCCTCACGAGGCGATCATGCGCCTGATCTTGCATTACACCAAGCCAGGCGATGTTGTGCTCGACGGGTTTTGCGGAACTGGCATGGCCGGCGTGGCCGCCCAAATGTGTGCAGCCCCGAGCGGTATCTTACGTAGTGAGATTGAACGTGAGATGGGAGAGGTCGCCTGGGGAGCTCGGCGGGCGATCCTCCAGGATCTGCTACCCAGCGCGACCTACATCGCAGCCGGCCTCAATCTTCCAGTCGACGCGGATGCCTTTGACAAGGCGTCTTCAGCCCTTCTGACTCGCTTCGACGCCGAGTGGGGATGGATGTACCGCACCACTGTGTTGCACAGGGGCAAGGCGATCAGCGCAGCGATCGACTACACGGTGTGGTCCGAGGTGATGACTTGCCCGCAATGCGCTAGCGAAGTGATCTTCTACAACGTCGCGTACCAAGCAGACTCGAAAACGGTGTCCGAGAAGTTCAAGTGCTCCGCCTGTGGTGCCCAGGTGTCTAAAGGTACCTTGAAGAAGCGTTTGACCAAGATTCGCACCATGGCCGGCGATGTCATCGAACGATCCGAGTTCCGTCCCGCCGCGATCCACTGGCGCGCTGGCAGCACCAGCGGCATGAAGGTGCCCGACGCGAGTGACCTTGACGTTTTACGACGTGTCTCTACCACACAGATTCCCGTTTTTCCGACCACGTCAGTGCCCTACATGCACATGACCCATGAGCGCTCGCCCACTTTCAAGAACGGCTTTGTCCGGCTCGACACCTTCTGGCCTGATCGGGCCTTGACCGCCCTCGCTGTTCTATGGGAATGGGCGGGCGAAGAACCCGAGCGACACCTGCGACGCGCTCTTCACTTCTGGATAGAGCAGGGCTTTTGGGGCCTGTCTTGGATGAATCGATACCGGCCTGAAGGCTACTCGCAGGTCAGTCAGTACCAAAGCGGCGTCTACTATGTGCCCGCTCTCGTCTCAGAGTGCTCCGTCCGCTACAACCTCGAAGGCAGCCGTCCCTCATCTGGCAAGCGTTCCAATCTGGTCAAGCTCTGGAAGGAACTGCGGTCCGACGAGGGAAACGTGCGCATCTCGACTGGTAGCTCCACGAGGATCGCCCTCCCCGATGACTGCGTCGACTACATCTTCGTTGACCCACCGTTTGGGGAGAACATCTACTACTCGGATCTCGCGTTCCTCGTGGAGGGGTGGCATGGCGTCTTCGCGGCCCCGGCGGAGGAGGCCATCATCGACCGCAACAAGCAACGCCGGAAGCAGCTTCCCGAATACTCCGAGTTGATGGAGCGCTGCCTTCGGGAGTTCGCCCGGGTTCTCAAGCCCGGCCGCTGGATGACCGTGGAGTTCTCCAATTCGTCGAACGACGTGTGGCTTGCTATCCAGCACGCGCTATCGCGCGCTGGGTTCATCGTCGCTGACACCCGGGTATTCGACAAGGAGCAACACTCTTATCGCCAGGTCACGGCGGCCAACGCCGTCAAGAGCGACCTGATCATTTCCGCCTACAAGCCTGCCGCCGCGGTCGCGCGAACGATCGAATTGGCCAAGGGCTCGGAGGAAGGCGTGCGGGTGTTCCTCGCCGCACACCTGACCCACCTGCCTGTCCGGAATGGTAGGCGTGGGGGGGCTCACGTCGTCCGCGAGCGCCAAGCCGACCGCCTCTACGACCGGATGGTCGCGTATCACGTCGCGCAAGGGATCGGCGTTCCGATGACCACCGCCCAGTTCAACGCCGCCATCGACCGTTGGTTCGTGCTTCGGGACAGCATGTACTTCTTGCCGCAGCAGGCTGAAGAGTGGGAACGGTTCCGCATCACCTTCAAGGATTTCGAGCAGGCTGAGCTGTTCATCACTGGAGAGAGCTCAGCGGTCCAATGGCTTCGGCAGTTCCTCAGAATGAAGCCAAGCCCGTATGCCGAGATTCAGCCCGCGTTCTTCGCAGAGACCCAGGAGGGCACCGTCGGTCGAGACCAGTTGCCGGAGCTCAAGGCGCTGTTGGAAGAGAACTTCGTCCAGGACGGGCAAGGGCGGTGGGAGGTGCCCAACCCGAAGAAGCAGGAGCACCTTGATCAGCTGCGCAACCGGGAGTTGCTTAAGGTGTTTGAGGGCTACAAGACGGGCCGAGGACATCTTGAGCGCTTTCGATCGGAGGCTGTCCGGGCCGGATTCCAGCGCGCATGGGCGGAGGGGGACTACAGAACCATCGTGTCGGTCGGCGGACGACTGCCCGCCGACGCTTTTGTGGACGACCTCGCCATCCTTCATTACTTCCGAAACGCCGAGCGCCAACTCAGGTAGGAAAGTGAACCAGGAGTGGGCATGGTGGCCGGCGGGTGGGGAGGCCGTCCGGGTTATCGGCCGGACTGACCTGTGGGGCACGGAGGTCTGCGAGGTCCTGTCCGACGCCACGGGACAGGTTCACCACTTGCCGCCTGTCGACCTTCGCCCGTTGAGTGCCCGTGGTTGGGGGGCGGCCGAGGTCGCCTGGCGCGCGGCCGCCGCGCGAGCGATCGCATTCGCCGCCGCAGGAGATCCCCTCGCCACCCGCTCGGATCGGGTTGAGCTTCTGCCGCATCAGCTGGCAACACTCGAACGGGCGATGACCACAACGCCGGTCAGGCTCGCCATCTGCGATGAGGTCGGACTCGGCAAGACCATCACCGCGGCAGCCATCATGACCGAGCTGAAGGCACGAGGTTTGGTCCGCCGGACCCTGGTGGTCGCCCCGAAAGGTGTCCAACTTCAGTGGCTAGCGGAGTTCGCCGAACGCTTTGGAGAGGAGTTCGTCCGAATTGGCGCGGAAGGCCTATCGGTCGGTGCGGGCTTCGACCCATGGCGCTCGTTCGAGCAGGTCGTGTGCACTCCCGATGCTGTCAAGCCCATGCGGGCCCGGGCTGGCTGGGCCCCTGCTCGGGTGGCCGAGTACAACCGACTCCGCTTTCGGGCGGTCGTCGAGGCAGGCTGGGACCTGGTCATCATCGACGAGGCCCATCACGTCGCCGGCTCCTCGGAAGAGGTTGCGCGCCATCGGCTCGCCCGCGAGCTAGCCGCGGTTGCACCGAACTGCCTTCTGCTGTCCGGAACGCCACACTCGGGCAAGTCGGACGGATTTCGGCGCTTCATTGGTCTGATTGACCAAGCTTTCCTACACGGCCAATCGCTCACACGAGAGAACGTGGCTAGAGTGGTCGCGCGGACTGAGAAGCGCACCGCCGTCGACCACGTCGGCCGACCGCTGTTTACGAGCCGCACCACGCAGATCCAGGTCGTCCCCTACGGCGGGCGGTCCGTCGAACGAACTCTGTACGAGGCGGTCACCGAGTACGTCCGCGATGGCTACGGACGTTCAGTGCGTGAACGACGCCCCGCGGTCGGGTTTCTGGTCTTACTCATGCAGCGGCTCGTGTCCTCCAGTACCGCAGCTATCCGAACCGCCCTCGAACGCAGGCGAGCCACCCTTGAGGAGGGTGTCTCTGACCAACTCCGCCTTTTTGATGACGACTGGGCTGAGATGACCGGTGAGGAGCAGTTGGACGCCCTCAGGTCAGCGCGCGGAGCGGCATGGGCAACGGAACGTGAGGAGGTCGAGCGGCTCCTCGACCTGTCGCGTCGGGCGGAGAGCGCAGGGCGAGACGCCAAAGCCCTGTTCTTCTTGGAGCTTCTGCGCCGACTGCAACGGGACGAGGGCGACCCGACCCTCAAGGTATTGGTGTTCACGGAGTTTGTCCCTACCCAGGAGATGATCAGCGACCTCCTCGCGAACGCCGGGATCGAAGCGGTCGCCATCAACGGTTCGATGGGACTGGCTGAGCGCGCCCTCGCACAGCAGGCATTTCGGGACGACGCCCAGGTTCTCGTGTCCACCGATGCCGGCGGTGAGGGCGTGAACCTGCAGTTCGCTCATGTCGTGGTGAATTGGGATCTGCCATGGTCCCCTTCGAAGCTCGAACAACGGGTCGGACGCGTTGACCGCATCGGACAACAACGTCCGGTTCTGGCGTTCAACCTGGTGACCGAGAACTCCATCGACGCCCGGGTTCTAGACGTGCTGGAGCAGAAGCTTGCCGTCATCTACGCTGAGTTTGGAGCCGACAAGCGTGGCGACATACTTGAGACGGTGAGCGGACATACAGATGCCGTGTACACCAGCGCGATCACCGGTGCCGGCAACCTCGAGGAGTCAGCCGAGCGATTGGTCGAGAAGACCCGGACCGAACTGCGTGAGCAGTCTGGGTTGCGAGATCTCCTGCCCAGCGACCCGGTGCAGCCCCGCACTACCAGTGGCCGTCTCAAGGCTGCGCTTCAGACGGCTGCGAGTTCCTGGGAGCAGGTCCGCGGCCGTCCTGCGGCTGATCCACTCGACGCGCTGGAGGGGCTGCCGAGCGTCGCCCCGGGGGAACCCGTGCCCCATGTTAACGGTCCAGATGCCGGCTGGTGGGGAGCCTGGGAGGTGCGCGCCGACGCTTCTTCGGCGACTCGCACGGCGTTCGGGCTATTCGTAAGCGACGCGGACGGTGTCCGACCCGACCTTTCCGAACCGGTCTGGGACGAGTTGACTCGCAGCACTACCGTGTCGGCGTCGGTGGTCCCGTCTGGTGATACCTGGGACCGGCTGGCGCGAACCGCCCTTGACTACGCCTATCGACCTTGTGCCGACCTGGCGGGAGGCATCCCACCGAAGGTGCCGGCGGTACGGCCCTTGCTCATCGTTCGGGTCACGCCATGAACTGGCTCGATCGTCAGCTTCGCCCTCTTGATGTCCATCGTGACCGACCCGGCGTGATCCTGGACGTGGAAGCCCTGCTCGACGACGTTACGGTTGCAGCCCTCGGAACACCGTGGCAGGTTGACGGCTACCTATCGCTACGCCGGGCATGGGAGGAGCACGGGCGAAGGCCGTCAGGGTCGCCTCGGCCCATCTTCGTCGTTCGGTCTCCCGATTTCACCCAACCCGAATCCCTCCCTTGGGACATCGAGCAAGCAGCTGTGGTCGTGGTCGTGACATGGTCGGTCCCTCCCGAGTGGCGGCCGGTCGCCCGCCAGCTGTCCCCAGAGCTGCGCGAACTGCTTGTCGAGATCGCGGCGTCCGGCCAACCGGCTACTCAAGTCACCAGTGAGATACTTCGCCGAGGCTACGGCGTCGTTCTTCCGGCCCCCAATTCCGGCGCAGAGCTCGACGCCATCGTGCGTCTAGTGGCCTCCCATCTGGTGCCTAAGCTGTTGTGGGATCAGATTCGCGCGCTTGTAGATGGCCCCCTCGCCGCTGCTCTGTGCCAGCCGACCCCCGACTTTGGGCCGCTCCAACAGGCCTGGGCCGAGTGGCTCGTAGATGGGGAGAACGCGCGAGCCGCAGGTACCCTGCGTGATGCAGGCGCTGGCCTCGCATCGCTCTTTGCCTCCGGTTTGATGCGTCCCGAGCCCATCACGGCGCAGGGACTCCCGATCTGGAGCCGAATCGGCGCCGTCCAACCCGGCCCGTCCGAGCGCCTCGCTGGGCTCCTCGACGCTCCCCCCGGGCCCTGGCCTGTGCAGACGGCGACGGATTGGATCACGACTGCGTCATGGTGGGGCGATGTCCGGGCTGCGTTGGCCGAGGCCACGCCAGCCCCCGCTGCGCTCGCGGAACGTGCGTGGCAGGTTTGGGGGCAGCTTGATGGCGCCTTCGCCTCATGGATGCGCTCCTCGTATGGGTTGCTCTTCAGTAGCACCCGCGAACATCCGGTCACCCTCGACCAGGTGGCCCCGTTCCTCGCTCGTCGCTATGCGGCGAACGGTCGGCGACAGCTTCTGGTCCTCGTCGACGGCATGGCCTTCGCGCAATGGTCCCTCCTTCGCCGCACGCTTGCGATCGGCATTGCCGACGCAGGTGGCTGCTTCGCGATGTGCCCCACCCTCACCTCTGTCTCGCGCCAGGCGGTCTTCGCCGGGACAGTGCCGCTCCAGTTCGCCGATAGCCTGTGGACGACCAGTCGTGAGGAGTCGCGTTGGCGGGCGTTCTGGGCTGGCGCTGGACTCTCCGATCACGATGTCAGCTACCATCTGACGACTGGCGAGACGGCTGACAACGTTCCGGCTCTTGGCAGGGCAAAGATCGTCGGGCTGGTGGTGCTTGCTGTCGATGAGATGATGCACGGTGCGCGTGTCTTCGGTGACGGACAGATGAACGCTAGCCTTGTGGCGTGGGCACGTCTTGGCTTCCTGAGCAGGCTACTCAAGGATGCCGACCATGCCGGCTTTGAAGTGTGGTTCACCGCTGATCACGGCAACATCGAGGCGACGCCGAGTGGCCGCGTGATGGAGGGACCATTGGTTGACCACGCTGGCACCAGGGTGCGGCTGTATGAGAACAGGGTTCTGCGCGACACCGCCCGCGCCGAGGGCCTGGTCTGGGACCCACCGATCCTCCCTGAGGGAAAGGCGCCGCTGTTCGCCCCTGCCAGAACCGGCTACCACAGTGGGGGCCGCCGGGTAACCCACGGCGGGCTCAGCCTGGATGAAGTCATCGTCCCATTCGCAAGGGTGGTGCCACGATAGTCAACCCCGATCGGGGCATGATCCTCGACCGCGACCTCCGCCTCGACCTGTTCGAGGTAGCGCTCCGAGTGGCGAGCGACCCTAGTCCGGAGAGTGAGAAGCGCAAGCTTCTCACCGTTGCGCTTCGTGACTATGTGAGTAGCCAGGAGGCCGAAGGCAAAACCAAGAAGTGCCTGTCCCGCGTCTGGGTCAGCCCGCCGGAGAAGGCAAGAGACATGATCGCGTGGGCACGCAACCACCCGCAGCTCGCGCTCGATCCACGGCTCTTGCATTTAGGGGCCTTGCTCGCGACCTTCCCCTTCGTCGGAGGGGTCACTGGCGTCATCGGCCGGGCCACCGCCTTGGACGGGCGCGTTGAGCCAGCCGAAGTCAGGCGTAGAGCACGGGCGCTGTGGGGTGATCGATCGAGCATCGATGTCGGCGCCCGCAAGGTTTACACGACACTCCTCCGTCTCGGCGTCCTAGAAGGAGGCGGACGCGGGCCGCTGGTGCGAGGTGCAATGCTCGGGGCCGAGGGTGAAATGGCCGCATGGACCATCCACGCATTGCTTCTCACCCGGGGTGTGACGGCAGTGACCGACTCCGAGTTAGGCGCGGCACCCGAATTGTTTTGGACGAAGCTCAGCCGACCCGGAGGCGGCTACCCATTGCTCGCACGCCACAGCGAGAGTGGGCATCGGGGAGTCTGGGTCGCGGAGGCGCCGTTCGGAACCACATCACCCTCCTGAAGTACGGCGCCCCCGACCCCGAGGGATAGTCATATCGAGGGCGGAGCGAAACGCTGGGCAGTGCACCTTCACACCACCGAGCAACTTCTTGCGTTACAGGGTCATTCGGGCGGTTCAGGGTGTTCCGTGCGTGCGCTTACTCCGCCGCGATTCCTCGGCCGCGGGGGTGGCGGACGGCACTTCGTGGTCTACAGCCGGTCCGGGAAGCGGGCGCATCCAGGGAGGCCCTTCCTCGCTTATAGAGAAACCGTGCTAAACGGGTCGGGCACACCAACCGCCCCCTCTCCGTCGATCGCTTGCCCATACGCGGGCCTGAGAGGCACGGAGAGAGGGGGCCGAGGCATCCCACTACCCCCGGCCACCGGCCCTCAGCCGTGGGCGGTGCGGAGTGAGGATTCTTTCGCCGTTCTTCGCACCGTCCGGAGCTGCCGCACCCTTCAGCATCCGGACGGGAATGCGTGGTGCTGTTGAGGCTGTCGCCGCGCTAGCGCGTTCCCATGGCGAGGGCGCAGTGTAGCGATCCGTGGAGCGATCGGTGGACCCGTCCGTGCAGCTCT
The DNA here is from genome assembly GCA_003164475.1 of Candidatus Dormiibacterota bacterium. The sequence goes on from PLTL01000118.1 coordinate 13,280, forward strand.
TAGATGGATACACCCTCGCTACACCGGAAGGGCCTGGTAGGAAAGGGAATTCCGCTCAGGAAGAACCCATGACTCCCAAGGG
>PLTL01000004.1 GCA_003164475.1 Candidatus Dormiibacterota bacterium
ATTACGCCCGCTGGGTCGGAGACCCGCGGCTCACGGTCGTGCGCGCCGACGTGCATGAGCAGGATCGCCTGACCGACGCCATGCGGGGTCACGACGTGGTCATCCACCTCGCCTCGAACCCCGACATCGCCCGCGCCATCACCGAACCCGCCATCGACTTCGACGAGGGGACCGCGCTGACCCACAAGGTGGTCGAGGCGATGCGGCGCAGCGGAGTGGGCACGATCCTGTACGCGTCGGGGAGCGGCGTGTACGGCGATATCGGCGAGCTCGAGGCCTCGGAGGACCACGGGCCGCTCATCCCCATCTCGACCTACGCCGCCTCCAAGCTGGCGGGGGAGGCGATGATCGCCGCCTACTCCTTCATGTTTGGGCTGGTCGGCCGCGCCTTCCGATTCGGGAACGTCGTGGGGCCCCGGCAGACCCACGGGGTGGGATTTGACTTTGTCCGACGGTTGGCGGCCGACCCCACTCGGCTGCGCATCCTGGGGGATGGAAGCCAGAGTAAGTCGTACGTCCACGTCAGCGACATCGTCGCCGCGGTGCTCACCGCTCTCCGCGAGGAGACCGCTCCCTACCAGGTCTACAACGTCGCTACCCTGGACTATGTGACCGTGTCGGAGATCGCCGAGATGGCGGTCCAGGTCGCCGGGCTGCCCGCCGGCTCGGTCGCGTACGAGTTCACAGGGGGCGATCGCGGCTGGAAGGGTGACGTGCCCGTCGTCCGCCTCAACAGCGACCGGATCAGATCCCTGGGCTGGGCAAACCGCCTGACGGCAGCCGAGGCTCTGCGCACCTCACTGCAGGAGCTGCGCCACGATCTCGACCGGGCCTCGGCCGTCTGACGGAGGTGTGAGTCGGTGAACGTGAGCGACCTCCGCGTCCAGATCTTCGCCGACGGCGCCGACCGCGTCGGGATCGAGGCGCTGGCGCGCAACCCCATCATCAAGGGCTTCACCACCAACCCCACCCTGATGCGGGCGTCGGGGGTGAGTGACTACGAGGCCTTCGCCCACGACGTGCTGACGCTGGTGGGCGACCGGCCGATCTCCTTCGAGGTGTTCGCCGACGACCCCGGCGAGATGATCCGGCAGGGCCGCCGAATTGCCACCTGGGGCGAGAACGTCTTCGTGAAGATCCCGGTGACCGACACTCGTGGCACGCCGACCACCGACGTGCTCCGGGCACTCAGCTCCGACGGTGTCCAGCTGAACGTCACGGCGATGACCACCCCCGGGCAGGTGGAGCGCGTCCTCGGGTTCCTCGACCCGGGAGCCCACCACTTCGTCTCGCTCTTTGGGGGGAGGATCGCCGACACCGGGCGTGACCCCCTCCCTCTGATCCGGCGATGCCTCGAGGTCCTCGGACCACGGCCTGAGGTGAGGTTGATCTGGGCCAGCCCCCGTGAGATCCTCAACGTGATCCAGGCTGACGCGGTGGGCTGCCACGTGATCACGGTGACCCACGACCTGCTCAAGAAGCTGCCGCTGTTGGGCAAGGACCTCGACGAGTTCTCCCTGGAGACGGTCCGGATGTTCCACCGCGACGGGGTCAGCGCGGGATACCAACTGTGAACGTGACGGCCCGAGGCGCGGTGGAACCCGAGCGGGACTGCCTCTGGCGGAGCCTCGGCGAGCCAGCGGAGTACGTCGGTGGTGCGGATGCGCTTGTCGAGATGAGCCCGTGATCATCACCCGCACTCCGCTGCGCATCTCGCTGGGCGGTGGCGGCACCGACCTCCCCTCGTACTACTCACGTCACGGTGGCATGGTCGTGTCGGCGGCCATCAACCGCTACATCTACGTGGGGCTCAATCGGACGTTCACCGATGACTACTTCATCAAGTACGCAGAGCTGGAACGTCGGAAGTCCGTCGAGGAGATCTCCCACCCCATCATCCGGGAGGCGCTCCGCGCTCATCCCATCGGTCCCGCTCTAGAACTGGTCAGCCTGGCGGACATCCCGGCGGGTACGGGCCTGGGATCATCAGGATCGTTCACGGTCGGACTGCTGCGAGCGATCTACGCCTTTGAGCGCGAGCATGTTGCAGCGCACCACCTTGCCGAGGAAGCCTGCGACATCGAAATCACGAGGCTCGGTCGAACCGTGGGCAAGCAGGACCAGTACATCGCCGCTTTCGGTGGCCTGTCGTGCCTGGAGTTCGACACCGAGGGGCGGGTCACCGTCTCCCCGCTCCGGATACCGGCGGTGGCGCTCCATGATCTCGAAGAGCGCTTGCTTCTCTTCTTCACGGGCTACTCGCGCAGCGCGGAGGGTCAGCTGCGTGAGCAGCACGAGCGGAGCACCGCCGGTGACGAGGCGATGCTTGCCAACCTTGGCGACGTCGCTGCGATCGGGCACAGGGTACGTGAGACCCTGGAGGCGGGTGACACGCATGCTTTCGCGGGTCTGCTCCACGAGCACTGGCTCGGCAAGCGCCGGCGTTCGTCCGGGATGAGCAGCCCGGCCATCGACCACTGGTACGAGGTGGGGATGGCCAACGGAGCTCTGGGCGGGAAGCTTGTCGGAGCTGGCGGGGGCGGCTTCCTCCTCTTCTACGCCGCCGACACGCAATCGCTGCGTGCGGCCATGGAGCGAGAGGGTCTCGGCGAGGTCCACTTCAGTTTTGACCTCGACGGCTCCACCGTGATCGTGCGGGACTGATGCCCCTGACGGTCGTCATCCTCGCCGGCGGTCTCGCGACCCGCATGCGGCCGGCGACAGAGACAGTGCCCAAGGCACTACTTCCGGTCAGCGGCAAGCCCTTTGCCGACGTCCAGCTGGCCTGGCTGTGGTCCCTCGGAGTCACCGACGTCGTGTACAGCGTTGGGTACCTGGGGGACTCCATCGTCCGGCATGTGGGAGACGGGGGGCAGTTCGGGTTGCACGTCCGCTACGCAGCGGATGGAGAGCGGCCGCTCGGGACCGGGGGGGCACTGCGGGCGGTGATCGACTCCGGCATCGTCCCGGAGAAGTTCGGCGTCATCAACGGGGACTCGTACCTCTCCCTGGACCTCCCGAGGGTCGAGGCGG
>PLTL01000073.1 GCA_003164475.1 Candidatus Dormiibacterota bacterium
CCGCCAGAGCAAGCAGAGCGTAGGAGGCCCTAAGAGAGCGGACCTTAGCTCGTAGGCCGACCTCGTTGAACTCAAATGCTGCCCCCAAGGACCGAATAACTCCATTTCGCAGGGCGTCGCTCGAGTAGCCATCCTGGGCGAGATAGGTGACCACATCAGGGCGGGGACCATACGACCAGCGCGTTGGGAGTAAGCCGTACGCCGCAGCGACCAAGAGTGCGACGAAGTCGAGCACCGTCCAAATCAGCCCGACTTCGGCCGGTCCGACCCCGCTGGACAGAAGCGCCAGAACGGCGAGCAGGGTACCCATGACTCCCGTTCCCACCGAGGCAAAAAGGCCGAGCTTGGCATCGATTGCGTCAGCGGCCGCTGCCTGGGCCTGGACGGCAGCGTCCAGACGATCGTAGGCGACTTGAGCCGCGCCNNGTAGGTGAACAGAAGAAGGGAGCCCCCTGGCAGGCTTTGGGTGTTGAGTCCACGCCTGAGGAGGCCCCCGTTGCAGTGTGAGGAAGTTGGGATGAGTTTGCGAGTCCTGCGCTCCCATGGCTGGAGCCTGACGGCCCTGGCCCGGGAGTTCGGTCTGAACTGGCGGACGGTGAAGCGGGAAGTGGAGAGCGAGGCACGCCGCCGGTACCGAGGGCGGGCCCAGCCGACGAGGTTGACCGAGGCGCAGCTGGTCCACGTGGAGCGGCGGCTGGAGGTGTGCCCGGGGATCCGGGGCACGATCGTCCACGGCGAACTGGTGGCGGAGTACGGATACCGGGGCAGCTATCCGGCCTTCGCCAGGCACCTGCGCCAGCTGCGACCAGCGCGGGTGGCGGACCCGGAGATCCGCTTTGAGACCGACCCTGGCCACCAGGTGCAGGCGGACTGGGCGCACTTGGGACTGTGGCCGCTGGGAGAGCGGCTGGTGGAGCTGTACGGAATGGTGGCGATCCTGGGGTACAGCCGGCGCCCGGCGTTCCGGTTCGCCACCGATCTCACCAGGGAGACCAGCCTGGAGAAGCTCACCTGGTGCCTGCAGGACCTGGGGGGCGTGCCGCATGAGGTGCTGACGGACCGGGACCCCGCCTTCTGCGTGGGCCAGACCGCGGACGGGAAGGCGATCCTGGCCGGTGAGTGGGTGGACCTGGCGACGCTGCTGGGGGTGGTGCCCAGGGCCTGCCGGCCCTACCGGGCGAAGACCAAGGGGAAGGTGGAACGGATGGTCCGGGAGCTGAAGGAGGGCTGTCTGCCCTGGCTCACCGGACAGGCGATGCCGCCCCGGCCCAGCCTGGCCGACTACGACGCCATGACCGCAAGGTGGGTCGAGGAGGTGGTCTGCCGGCGGCGGCATCGAACCACTGGGAGGGTGGTTGGGGAAGCTTGGGAGGAGGAGCGAGGGCTGCTCAGGCCACTGCCGGCCCGGATCCTGGCCAAGCTGGAGGCCCCGCCCCTGGTGGTGCTCTCGAGCGAGGCGGGGGTGGACCCGGAGCAGCGCCGGCTGGGGGAGCGGGTGGAGGTCCGCGACCTGGCCGAGTACGAGGAGGCGCTGGGATGAGCGCTGAGGCGAGCAGCTACCAGCGGTTGCGGGAGCATCTGGCCTATCTCAAGCTGGACACCGCCGCCGAGCAGCTGAGCCAGGAGCTGGACCAGGCAGCCAAGGAGAAGCTCAGCGCCACCCAGGTGCTGGAACGGCTCCTGGAGGCGGAGGTGGAGGCCACCCAGGCCCGCCGGTTGCGGGGCCGGCTGCGCTGGGCCCACTACCCCGTCCACAAACGGCTTGCCGACTTCGACTTTGACTTCCAGCCCCACCTGGACCGCCAGGCGGTGGCTGAGCTCTCCACCCTGCGGTTCGTTGAGGAGCGCCGCAACGTGATCCTGCTGGGGCCCCCTGGGGTGGGCAAGACCCATCTGGCGATTGCCCTGGGGGTGGCTGCCACCGAGGCCGGCTACCGCACCTACTTCAGCTCCGCCAGCGACATGGTCCAGGCCCTGCAGGCGGCCCACCTGGAGGGCCTCTCGCAGCTCAAGATGCGCAACTACACCCAGCCCTCCCTGTTGGTGATCGACGAGCTGGGCTACCTGCCCCTCGACCAGGTGTCTGCCAACTGGATCTTCCAGGTGGTGAGCCGCCGCTATGACCGAGGAGCGGTGATCCTGACCTCCAACCGGGGCTTCTCTGACTGGAACCAGGTCTTCGCCGACCAGGTGGTGGCCGGCGCGATTGTGGACCGGCTGCTCCACAACGCCACCGTCCTGAACATCCGCGGCCACAGCTACCGGATGCGGGCCCACCAAGAGCCCACCAACCCCAGAGGAGGGCCTGCCGTGGTTAGATAGCCGGGCCCCGGACCTCTGCACAATTCGTGATTAGGTCTCTGCACTTTTCCTGATCCCCAACACTAGGAGTCTGTGTGGGAAACGGACGTTCGAGCTGGGAGAATAGAGGGCAAGTCTAGCCCGAGCTCAAGGTCGAGGATCACGCCATGGCTCCACCCCGGAAGACCTTCAGAGCGTACGACCAGAACCAGCAGCTGCTCCTGCCTCCGGATCTGGCGGAGTGGATCCCAGTAGGGCACCTGGCCCGGCTGGTGAGCGACCTGGTGGACAACGTGCTGGACCTGAGTGCGATCTACGCGGCGTACGTGGAGGAGCGGGGGGCGCCGCCGTATCACCCTCGGCTCCTGACCAAGCTGCTGCTGTACGGATATGCGACCGGGATCTACAGCTCAAGGCGGCTGGAGAAGGCAGCCCAAGAGCTGGTGCCCTGCCGCTACCTGACCGCCGACCAGCAGCCGGACCACTGGACCATCAGTGAGTTCCGGCGGCGCCACCTGCCCGCGCTGCAGGGGCTCTTCCGGCAGGTGCTGCAAGTGTGCCAGCAGGCGGGGCTGGTGAAGCTGGGGCATGTGGCCCTGGATGGGACCAAGATCAAGGCCAACGNNGCAAGCACAAGGCGATGAGCTACGGCAGGATGCGCGACCGGGAGGCGGCGTACACCCGCATCGTGGAGGGCTGGCTGAAGCAGGCGGAGGCGATCGACCAAGCGGAGGACCGGGAGTTCGGGGATCGGCGGGGAGACGAGCTGCCGGAAGAGTTCCAGGAGGCGGAGGGCCGGCTGCGCAAGCTCCGAGAGGCGAAGGCGGAGTTGGAGCGGGAGGCTAAGGAGAAGGGCCGGGCCGCTCCGCAGGACAAGGACCAGCACAACTTCACCGATCCTGATTCGAAGATCATGGTGAACGGCGACAAGGCGTTCATCCAGGGGTACAACTGCCAGGCGGCGGTGGACGACACGCCCCACCACATTCTGGTGGCGGCTCAGGTCAGCAACCAAGCGTCCGACAACCCCCATTTGCTGCCGATGGTGCAGGCGGTGATGACCAACACCGGCAGCAAGCCGCGACGGTTCAGCGCGGATGCGGGCTACGGTGCGGCGGCCAATCTGGAAGCGCTGGCGGAGTTGAGAATCGATGCCTACGTTGCCCAGCGCCGGGAGCGGGACGCAACTGACAGCTCAACCCCGCGGGGTAGAATCCCCAAGGCTTTGGGGATCGGGCCGCGGATGGCTCGCAAGGTCCGGACCAAAGCGGGGCGGGCGGTCTACAAGCGGCGCAAGCACGTGGCCGAGCCACCGTTCGGGATGATCAAACAGGCGATGGGCTTCCGGCAGTTTCATCTGCGAGGCCTGACCAAGGTCCAAGGTGAGTGGTTGCTGGTGGCCACTGCCTACAACCTGCGCCGGCTGCACGCCAGTGGGTGGACGCCGCTGGCTTTCACTCGCTGATCGCCGTCCACCAGGGCGCCGCCCCCGGTCCCTCGAGCTCTCACCCTGCCCTCAGGGATCCTGCCCACCATGGAAAGGGTCCCACCTTGAGCTTCCCGGCCTGCTCAGCCTGCCTTACCCACACTGACTCCTAGGTCCCCAGTGCCAGGTGTCCTCGAAC
>PLTL01000231.1:0-1630 GCA_003164475.1 Candidatus Dormiibacterota bacterium
AGACCGACCCGGAGGCCCACGGCGACGAGGTCGGCGTCGTCCGCGGTCAGCACCCCGACATCGACCCACTGCGGGCACTGCAGGAGTGGCGGGCCAAGGCGGAGATCACAGGGGACCTTCCCGCCCCGCTTTTCCGCCCGATCACCCGCCACGACANNNNGTCCGCCGCTACATCCGGACCGGCGGCCTCTGGCAGGAGAACGCCTCCGCCTGGCTGGGGCTGTAGCGGAAGGGGCGAAAGGCACCCCTACCGCCTCGACGACGGCCGCCCCACGTCGCATGGCGACCACAAGCGCGAGCGCCGCGAACTGATCCTGGCTGCCCTCGGCTGCCTGCTGGTCGATCCGGCGCCCCGGGCCGGCGATGACTTCGCCAGGGCCCGCCGGGCGATCTAGCCGACTGCGGCAGGGTGCCTGGCGGACGAACGAGACCGTACAATCCCGCCGGCTTCGGGCGGTCCTGCCGCGGTGACTCGAGGAGCTCCACGCGGCCCTCTTCGCAGCGGGCCAGCGAAAGAGAAGACGGGCCGCGTGCCCGTAGCGTGAGCGATCTTTCTCAGCGTTGCCGTCGAGGGCTCGTGGTCCCCGCGCTCAAGGCGCGAGATCACGGATGGTGGCGTCCCGACCAGCTTGGCGAGGGCGGCCTGGCTGAGATTGAGACTCATCCGCAGACGGATGACCTCCCGGGCTATCCCCTCCGCGAGCGTGAGGCGGTCACGGGCGGCGCGATACTCCCGATCGGCGTCATAGGCCTCAGCCATCGCCTGGACGACGGGGGTACCGAACGGGCTATCTGGGTCGCCAGTCATGGGTAAACCCTAGCAAAATTGCTATGCCGTCGGTGTCGCGAGCCTGCTACAGGTCCACCCGCCAAGGGGCCTCTCGCCCAAGCGCTTCGGCGCGGGACATCGCATCGACCCATCGCGCCTGGGCCACTCTGATGGCGCCCTCGTCCAGCCGCTCAGCGTGCTTCTCGACGATGTGGAGGAGCACCACCAGTCTGCCAAAGCGCCTGTAGAGCACCCGGTATTTCGTCTTCCCAAGCTGACACCGCAGCTCTCGAAGTTCGCCGTCCACTTGAGACGTCAACGGAAACGGCAGCGGTGGCCCGTTGACGCGTTGCATTCTGAGCCGTTCTATCTGATTGTCGAGCTTGGCTCGAGCCGCTGGCTGCTGTGCCCGGCAGAACTCGTAGACAGGCTCCATTCCTCTGGCGTCTCTGTAGTAGACGGGCTGGACGTATTCCTCGCCGGCCATCACCCCGCATATTGCATCTGCGGCGAACGGGCCGTCCAGCGCTGCGTGCGAGTGGGCAATCCTCGCGACAGGCGAGGGGGCTCTACGCCGATCTGGAGGCGACAAGATGGCGGCGCAGGCCCTCGATCCCGGTGGGACCGCTGTTCGGGAACCCCGCCGCTGTCGGGGTCGTCATAGCAGCCCTCGATGCCCTGGTGGTGCCGGACGCTCGTAACGAGGTGGTTCCCGACTCCTTCGTGGGAGGGTGAGCGTCGAGTCGTCAGAGCGGGAGGTTCAGCGTCGAGGCGATGGGAGGCTCCGACGCTCTCACTGGGAGGCTGTCGGCTCCGCTCCGGGAGGTGGACTGGCCCCAGGTGGGAGGGTAGCCGTCGACC
>PLTL01000231.1:1688-2929 GCA_003164475.1 Candidatus Dormiibacterota bacterium
GTCGACGGTGACCCTCCCACGCAGCGCCCTTCGCAGCGGATTAGTGCTGCTTCGCGTCGCTCCGGATCGTTCAATGTCGCCGGAACACCGGGCGAGTGGGAGGGTGAGCGTCCGATTTTGACCCTGACGGGCCCGAGATCAGGAGGACGGCGTCGCCGACGCCTCCAAGATCACAGGGGTGGGAGGGTCACCGTCGAGGTGCCCCGCCCGGCGCGGTTGACTCGCCCAGCTCGCCGCACTACCGTTCGGGTCGATCGGCTTAGTAACAGCATTGCGACATTGGAGGAGCCGTGATCGACGAGACGGGCATGGACGTGGGGGCCGCCACCGTGGAGGCTGGCTCTGGTGTCGGCGCCGTCGTCGCTCTGGATGAGTTGGGCCGGCACCGGCTCTGGCGGGAATGTCTCGAGGACCTGAAGGCCTCCATTCCTCATCCGAGCTGGGCCACGTGGCTCTCTGGCACGGCGCTCGTCGAAGCCGAGGAGGGGAGGTACGTCGTCGGGGTCGGCACCCAGCTGGCCTGTGACTGGATCCAACAGCGGTACCTGGGGGCCATCGCCGAGACCGTCCGCCGGCACAGCGGCCAGGCCCACGCCGAGGTGGCACTGGCCGTCGTCGAGGGCCTGGCCGAGCCGCCCGAGGACGACGCCCCGACCGTGGTGGCAGTGGAGGTGGTCCGGCCTCCACGCGACGATGAGGGCCACGATCGGGCGCGCATCGAGAACAACCTTGGTCGCAAGGCCATCTTCGCGCTGCAGGGGAAGCGGGGCCCAGACGTCGGCAGTGTCACCGTCACCGACGTCGTCGGCAAGGTCACCCGGACCTTTACGCTGGGCCAGCTGGGCGGCCTGGAGATGGACGTCTACGCGTGGCTGCTCGGCCAGTGGACGCCGCGGAACGAGGGTCGGGTGAGCTTCAGCCTGCGCGAGCTGAGCCGGGGGCTGCGGGTGTCGTGGAACGGTGACTTCGGGATCGAGGCCAAGCGAGCCATCCGCCGGATGAAGGCGATGACCATCACCGGGAAGGTCTGGGACGCGGACACCAAGCGCTACAAGGAGCACGGCTTCAGCCTCGTCGACGAGTACCAGCTCGAGGAGGAGCGGGAGTCGATGGAGGCGGACAGCACCCGCGGGTCTGGGAGGGTGACCGTCCTCTTGGGCGACTGGATCGTCCGGCAGATGCAGGCCGGCCAGTACGCCGAGCTCGACCTGGACATCTATCGGAGCCAGTCCCTGCGCAAG
>PLTL01000254.1 GCA_003164475.1 Candidatus Dormiibacterota bacterium
GCGCCACCAATGGCCAGCGCCTGGAGATGCGCGTGCGTGCGTACTTGCAATCCATGGCCCGGCACGGCACCACCACCGTGGAGGTCAAGACCGGCTACTGGCTCAACCGGGACGGGGAACTGGGGGCCGTGGAGCTGTTCCACAAGCTGGCAGCGCAAAGAGACCTCCCCGACCTCACCGTCACCTTCCTGGGAGCTCACGCGCTGCCGCCGGAGTACCAGGGGCGGCGCCAGGAGTTCGTCGAGGAGGTGGCCGGGTGGACCGCGGAGGCTTACGCCAGGGGGGCAGGCTTCTGCGATGTCTTCTGCGACGAGGGGGCCTTCACCGTCGCCGAGTCGGCCCACATCCTCGGCGCCGCCCGGGCGGCCGGCATGCGCTTGCGGGTCCACGCCGACGAGCTCGCCCTCACCGGCGCTACCGATCTGGCGGTGGAGCTCGGGGCCCACTCTGCCGACCATCTGCTGGCCATAGGTGACTCCGAGGTCGCGGCCCTGGCCGGAAGCTCAACCGTGGCGACACTCTGCCCCGTGACCGCGTTGGCGCTGGGCAGGACGCCGCCGGCCAGGGCCCTGGCGGCAGCCGGGGTGACCGTGGCGCTGGGGACAGACCACAACCCGGGTACCTCGGGAGCGACCTCGATGAGCCTCATCGTCTGGTTGGCCGTCACCGAGCTGGGGCTGAGCGTCGATCAGGCGCTCAGTGCTGCCACCGCCGGCGGCGCCCGCTCGCTGGGGCTGGCCGACCGGGGTCGGGTCGAGCCCGGGCTGGTGGCGGACCTGGTGCTTTGGGACGCCGACCACGAGGGGGCGTTCGCCTGGCGGCCTGACCTGGAGCCGCTGCAGGTATGGCGCCAGGGGATACCGGTTTCGGCCGCCTCACCAGGCTAGAGCCGGGCGGTTCTCCGAAAGCGCATCAACCGGCTGCTGCCGGATCGCTCCAAGCGCAGCCCCTCAAGGCCGGCCCGGGCGGCGGCCTGTTCGAGCCTGGTGTCGATGGCCACCGACTCGCCGACGTGGACAAGTGCTTCGGCCCCCGGGGCGAGCAGAGCACCGGCCAGTCGGAGGAGGCGGGGAACTGGCACCGCCGCCCTGGACACCAGCACCTGGGCCAGCTCAAAGCCGGGTCTCGCGGCCAGCTCGCCGGCATCGCCGACCGCCACCCGCACGGAGCCGAGGCCCAGCTGGCCGAGGCAGCTGAGCAGGAAGGCGGCCTTGGCCCGGTCCCTCTCGACCAGGGTCATCGAGACCGCCGGCACCGCGATCGCCAGCGGGATCCCTGGGAGGCCCCCGCCACTGCCCAGGTCGAGGACCCGGTCGCCCGGCGACCAGTCGCGCAGGGGCACGAGGTCGAGCGACTCCTGGATGTGTCGCCGCTCGGCCTCGGCGCGCGGAACCCGGGTGAGGTTGAGCCGCTCGCGGTCCGAGTAGAGCAGCTCCACGAAGCGGTCGAGGAGCTGGCGCTCGCGCTCCCCGAGCTCAGCGCCAGAGCTCACGGCGCAATCTTGCACTCCCCGCCGGGAGGGCTTCACCGGGACGCACTTGCTCAGGAGAGGACATCGTGGCGGCTCAGAGACAGGGCTGAGAGGGCCAGCAGCAAGAGCCACCAGGCCCCGACCACCGCCAGCGTCTCGGGCAGCGACGTGTGGACCGCGGGTGTGGCCAGGCCGGCGTAAAGCTGGGGCCGGTGCAGCTGGAGCAGCCCTGGCAGCCGGTTGAGGCTGGGTCCGTAAAGGAACGCCGTGGCTTCCGCCCACCCCGCCGCACCGGTGACGTGCTGCATCTGTGGAAGCGCCACCGCCAGACCGTTGTCGACGGGGAAGAAGAGCACCGCGAGAAGCATCCCGCCGGTCACCGAGCGCAGCAGGGATGCCATCGCAAGCGCCAGCAGGATGCAGGAAAACTCACTGATCGCGCAGGCGAGCAGCGCCAGTCCCAAGTTGCCCCAGGCCACCCCGGGAAGCTGCTCCAGCAACCCCACCGATCCGGTCTGATGCTGCACCACGACCAGAGTCCCAACGGCCGCCAGCAGCGTGAACCCAACCAGCAGGACCAGCGCGTAAATCGCCACCGCCACGAGCTTGGCGAACAGCATCTGCCAGCGGCCGGTGCCCCGCCCCAGCAGCACCCTGATGGTGCCCAGGTCGTACTCCATGCCGAGCAGCCGAGAGGCGGTGAGGAGGATGGCGATCCCCGCGCCCATGGTGAAGAAGAGCTGCAGCGGACTGAGGATCCCGTAGAAGCCGCTGAGGGGGTGGTGGACCAGCTGCGCCTGCAGGGTCGGGTTGGTCGCGTACACCAGCATGACCACGGCCAGGAAGAGGACCCCGAGCGTGGTCATCACCAGCGTCGGCCGCTGCCGGCGCAGCTTGAGCAACTCCCCCCGCACCGCTCCGCCGAAGCGAGGGCGGGCCCAGTGGAGACTGGCCAGCGCCGGAGTGGGGGCGCTACCCGCAGTCACGAGCCGTCTCCGGTGAGCTCCAGGAAGATCTCCTCCAGGTCCCGGTGCTGGCGGCTGAGCGCCTCGGGGACGAACCCGGCCCGGCTCAGCATCCCGTTCAGCTCCCGCCCGCTCCCCCCCGGCGCCTCGGTGACAATCCGCCCCTGGGCGTCGAGCCGGGCCTCCTGGCCCCAGGGCTGGCAGTGGATCAGGTTGAGCGCCCCCGCGGCATCCTCGACCTCCACCAGGAAGGGCCCACCGGAGTCCCGTAGCTCCTCGATCCGGCCCACCCGGATCAGCTCGCCCCGCCGCAGGATGCCCACCCGGTCGCAGAGCCGCTCCACCTCGCCCAGGACGTGACTCGAGACGAATACGGTCTTGCCCGAGTCCCGTAGCTGCCGGAGGAGAGATCGGATCGACCGGATGCCGGCCGGGTCCAGCCCGTTGGCGGGCTCGTCCAGGATCAGGAGCTCCGGGTCGTGGAGCAGCGCGATCGCCAGCCCCAGCCGCTGTCGCATCCCCAGCGAATAGCTGGAGACCCGGTCTCGCTGCCGATCCCGCAGCTCCACCAATTCCAGGAGTGCATCGATCCGGCTGGAGGTAACCCCTCCCAGAGGCGCCGCTAGAACTCTGAGGTTATCCCGGCCGCTGAGGTGGAGATAGAGGGCGGCGGTCTCCACCAAGGGCCCCACCCGGGGGAGCACCGCAGACCGGTGCCGCGCCACGTCCTGACCGAATATCTCGACCCTCCCTGAGCTGGGCCGGATCAGCCCAAGGGCCATCTTCATGGTGGTGGTCTTGCCGGCCCCGTTGGGACCCAGGAACCCGAAGATCTCGCCGCAGAACACCTCCAGGTTGAGGTGTTCGACCGCAACCTTGGATCCGAAGCGCTTGCCTAGGTCCACGGCCGCCAGCGCACTGGGCCCCTTGTACGAGGGCGGAGGTCCCGCCGACTCCAGCTCCTGGGGCGGGACCGGGCCCGTTCCCACCACCTCCCCCGCAGCTTGGGGGCCTCCACTGCTCATCCGTCCATGATGGGGGCTGGGGCAGGCCCTCGGGTCAGCTGGCCAGCGGGTGCGCTCCCGAGTTCGAATTGGCGGTCCCGCCGTGTTGACAGAGGGCGGCTGACCCCGGTGGCGTCCCAGCGGTGCTGCAGATGGCCATCTCGGCGCGCCCTCGGCTGGTCCTCGCCGACCTGATCCCCGGGGACCGGGTGCGGGATACCCTGGTGGTCCTCGGCTACGCCGGGCTGGTGGGGCGGGCGGCCCAGCTGTCGGCCCGGCTCCCCTTCACGCCGATCCCCCCGACCGGCCAGACCTTCGCAGTGCTGTTGGGCGGGCCGGCGGCGGGGACGCGCCGCGGCGCTGCTGGGATGGTGCTCTTCATGGTGGCCGGAATGATCCGGGTGCCCTGGTTCGCCGGGGGTCCGGGTGGGTTCTCGATCCTCGCCTCGCCCGGCGTCGGCTACATCGTGGGCTTCAGCTTTGCGGCCGCCGTCCTGGGGATGCTGGCCCGCCGCGGCTTCGAGCGCCATCCGCTCCCCTTGGTCCTGGCGCTGGTGGCAGGGAACGCGGTGGTCTACGCCTTCGGCGCCACCTGGGCGGGGGCCAGGCGCTGGCCCTGGGGGTCACCCCGTTCCTGCTCGGGGGCGCCCTGAAGGCAGTCCTAGCAACCGCGCTGCTACCTGCAGCCTGGCAGCTGGTGGGTCGCTCCGAGGTCGACCGGGAGCGCCGCTCTCAGTAAAGCCCCAGTTCCAGCTTGGCCTCGTCCGACGCCATGGTATGGGGGTCCCAGGGGGGGTTCCAGACCAGGTCCACCCTGACCTCGCGGATTCCCGGCAGGAACTGGGTGGCCATGTGGACCTGGGACTCCAGCATGGGGCCCAGCGGGCAGTACGGGGTGGTCAGCGTCATGGTCACGACCGCATCCCCCTCCTGGTCCACCTCCACGCCGTAGACCAACCCCAGGCTGACGATGTCCAGGCCCAACTCGGGGTCGATCACCTCGCGCAAAGCCTCGTGGACGTCATCTCCCGTCGCCCTCAGGATGGCGGCCGTCGGGGCTTCGGGAGCTGCTGCTGCCTCGGTCTCAGGCCCTGGCTCGTCCATCCCTACCCTCCAGCTGATCGAGCCCGGCCTCCAGCGCGGTCCAGGGCAGCATGGCGCACTTGACCCTGGCCGCATAGCGACGCACCCCCGCCAGCGCCTCCAGGTCGCCGAGCTCCCCGACGGTGGTGGGGTCCTTACCTTCCAGGAGCATGGCCCGGAAGCTGCCGATCAGGTCCCTGGCACTGTCCAGGGACTTGCCCTGGATCTCCTCACTCATCATCGAGGCCGCTGCCATCGAGATCGAGCAGCCCTGGCCCTCGAACCCGACCTCCTCGACCTGGCCCTCTCGGACCCGCAGGCTGATGTCGACCTCGTCACCGCAGAGCGGGTTGTAGCCGTGGGTCGCGACATCGGCGGGCTCCACCAAGCCCCGGTGACGGGGATGCCGGTAGTGGTCCAGGATGATCTCCCGGAAGAGCTCGTCGTCGAAGCTGGCCGGATTAGCCTGCGCCACCTGCTAATCCTACCCCGCCCTGGGAATTGCAAGCGGGGACCGGAGTCGAGCTCCGATCCCCGCCGTTAGGGCTCGCGAGTTGAGAACTTCCGACGCGGGACGCCCACCGGCCCGGACCGCCTGTCCGGATCCGCTATCCGTGGTTGACCAGCGCGTCTTAGAACTTCAGGTCCCGGCCAAAGTCCTCAGTCGGTCCCCAAGATGGTGAGAGTCCGTTTAGATATACCTTCGACCATGGGCACTACCTCCTTTTCTTGGGGTGCCGCCACAGCAGAGGCACCGTTGCACCCCCGCGGGACGGCCAGACGACGCTGTCGCTCGATAGTTTAGGGCCGAGCCGGGCCACCGCCGCGCGACCAGAGCTGCCGGCGCACGCCAGCGGAGCCGAGATCAGCTGCCGAAGATCCGGTTCACGTCGCCGAGCGCCTCCACCAGCGCATCCACGTCCTCGCGGGTGTTGTAGAGGTAGAGGCTGGCCCGGGTGGTGGCCGCCACCCCGAGCCGGCGCATCAGGGGCTGACAGCAATGGTGGCCAGCTCTGACCGCGACCCCGCTGCGGTCCAGGATGGTGCCCACGTCGTGCGGGTGGACCCCCTGCAGGTTGAAGGAAATGATCCCCGGCTGTTGGGGGCTGGGGCGGCCGTAGCGGGTGAGTCCGGGGACGCCCGAGAGCACCTCGTCGGCGTACCCGGTGAGCTCCGCCCCGTGTTGGAAGATGGCCTCCATCCCGATGTCTTCCAGGTAGTCCACCGCCGCCCAGAGCCCGGCCGCCCCGGCGATGTCCGGGGTGCCCGCCTCGAACTTGTGCGGAATCTCGTCCCAGGTGGTCCGCTCCAGGGTCACCACCGAGATCATCGAGCCTCCGGTCAAGAACGGCTCCATGGCCTCGAGCAGCTCAGGCCGCCCATAGAGGACCCCGATCCCGGTCGGGCCGCACATCTTGTGGCCGG
>PLTL01000402.1 GCA_003164475.1 Candidatus Dormiibacterota bacterium
GCGAGTTCGCGCTGGCTGCCGGGGTCTGGCCCGATCGCCTGGCAGTGGGAGTTGGATCACCCGCTGAGCGTGACCTCCAACACCGACATGGGCATCGGGGATGAGACCTACACCGGGGCCGCAGCGGCGACGCCGACCGTCTACGACATCGATGGGTTCGACAACCCGGCCTCGACGGTCGCCGCCCTGCACGCCCGGGGCGACCATGTGGTCTGTTACATCGACGTCGGAACGGCGGAGAACTGGCGACCTGACTACTCCGAGTTTCCCGCTGCCCTGCTGGGCAGCAGCAACGGCTGGCCAGGAGAGAACTGGCTGGACACCGATCCCAGCGGTCCCGACTACTCGACCCTCCAGAGCATCATGACCGCCAGGTTCGAGATGTGTGCGTCCAAGGGTTTCGACGCGGTCGAGCCGGACAACATGGACGGGGCCGAGAACAGCACCGGGTTCAACATCACGATTGCCGAGCAGGACCAGTACGACGAGTGGGTCGCCAACGAGGTCCACTCGCTGGGAATGTCGGTCGCCCAGAAGAACTATGAGGACCAGTCGAGCGTCCTCGAGCCCTACTTCGACTTCGTGATCGAGGAGCAGTGCTTCCAATACGACGACTGCTCCGACCTGGCTCCCTACAGCAGAGCCGGCAAGGCAGTCCTGGAGGTGGAGTACCAGGGGCAGGGGTCAGCCCCGGCCAGCTTCTGCCCCAGTGCCAATGCCCTGGACTTCGACTCCGTCCAGTTCGACCTCGATCTCGACGGCGACGTGCGCGTGCCCTGCAGATGAGGGGAGCTCCCCGCGGCTAGGCGAACAGAGGCAGCTGCACCGCCAGGGACCCGAGCGTCAGGGATTCGGCACCAGCGTCAGGCGCGTACTTCATGGCCTTGAGAACGTCGGCCTCGAGGTCCCAGTCGGCGGGCCGGCACCGCCCAGCAGCCCGTCCCGGGTTTGCCGCCGCATCCCCAGTTCCCTTGGGACTGGTCCGGGGAGACCGGAAGGCGGGCCGAGGTGGCGGATGGGGAGTTCCCTGAGCAGAGTTGCCAGGAGGTCCGGACGCGTCAGCACCTAGCGCTGGGTGGGGACTTGAGCAAGGGCGTGGTGGCTCTCGCCGGGGCCAGCACGGCGGCGGCGGTCCGCAGCCCGAGGTCGACGACGTCGGTGGTGGCGGGGAAGGCCGCGGCAGAGGCTCGCACGAAGTGGGCATGTCGCAGGACCGCCTGGTCGCGCCAGCGCCAGCCGCGCCAAGAGCTGATGTGATCCAGATCCGGCTCGGCCTGGGCCGGCTGGCCAGGGCAACCAGGGAGCGCTGGGTGCCCAAGACCAGGTGGAAGGGGACCTCGATGGCACGCCCGCCAGCGCAGCGGGTGGCACTCAGCAGCTCTCACTCCCCGCGGCGCCCCAGCACGTCGGTCCCCTGCCCCTATTCCTCCTCGAGCGCCTCCAAGTTCTCGGCCCCGGTCGGCTGGCGGTGGGCGCTACTCGTAGCGCAGGACCTCCAGCGGCCTCACCCGGACCGGTCGCCACGCGACCAGGGCGGCGGTGGCGACCGCCACCAGGATGGCCCCCAGCACGATGACCAGGCCCAGTGGAGTAGGGAGCCCCAGGTTGAGCTTGAGCAACAAGCTGCCCAGCGGGACCAGCACCGCGGCGATGGCCACCATGCCCGCCATCGCGCCCAGCCCGGCCACGGTGGCCGTCTCCACCAGCACCTGGGAGTAGACAGCGCGGTTGCTCAGGCCCACCGCCTTCTGGATCCCGATCTCGCGGCGGCGCTCCATCAGGGCCAGCGCCACCGAGTTGGCCACGATCACGATCCCCGCCAGCAGAGCCAGGGAGGCGATCGCGGTCAGGAAGAGGATGGCATTGTTGAGGAACTGGTCGATGATGAGCGTGAAGTCGGCCAGGTTGACGACCTCGGCCGCGGGGTCGGCCTTGCGGAGCTGGGTGGCGGCGGCGTCGGCGCGGTCGGGCGGGAACTTGAGTTCGACGACCTGTTCCAGGTTCGAGCCTCCCACCGCCACGGCGGTCTGCCTCGTGGCCAGAATCGGGGCCACGGTGGTGCTGACGCTGATCCCCTTGCCAGTACCGAGGAGGGTGCCGTAGAAGCCCACCACCCGCAGCTCCACGGGGGAAGGATGGCTGGCGAAGGGGTCGGACACGGTCAGGGTGTCTCCGGTCTGGAACCGGTAGGGAGCCTCGTTGAGAGCGGCGCTGAGCAGCACCCCGTTGTCGACGGCGTCGGACGGGCGCAGCTGCCGGCCGCTGATGATGCGGACCCGGGGTAGCACGCCGCCGTCGACCGGATAGCCCTGGATCCCGCTGAGCAGGAAGAGTGCGTCCTCGGACCTGCGGCTGCCGGACCTGGACCTCGAAAGCTGGACGAAGGGGCGGCCATTGACGATCTCAGGCGAGGTCAGGGCGGCCACCGTGGAGAGCTCGCCCGTGCTGCGCAGCTGGGCTGCTGCCTTCAGCAGGGGGCCGGAGCTGGTCTCGGGGGCCACCGCGATCACGTTGTAGGTGGTGGCGTGGGTGATCACGCTGTCGAGCTCGTTTCTGATGTCGGTTCCCAGCACCAGGATCAGCCCCACCGCGAAGACGCCCACGAAGAGCGCAACGGCCGTGGCCGCGGCTCGGGTCCGCTGCCGCCCGGCGTTGCGGAGCGCCAGGCGGACCACCGACCGCACCCCCTTGGGCAGGAAGACGATGACGTAGCCCATGACCGAGGTCGCGATCAGGAGTGCTCCCACCGCCCGGAGGTCGGTCACCCTGGCCACCACCACCGAGACCAGCAGCCCCCCGGTTACCAGGATCACGTAGCTGGGGCTGAACCGCTCGGGGACCGGCACGTGGCCGATCAACAGCAGTGCCAGGCTGAAGAGCCCAGTCAGCAACCCGAGCGCGACTCCGGTCCCGACCACCAGCCACAGCGCCAGCGGGGCGGATCCCAGGATTGCCGATGCCAGCAGCCAGAACAGGACCCCCACCAGGGCCAGGAGGGCCACGCTCGAGCCGACCACCCCGGCCGAGGGCCCGCCCGGGTCGTCCCGCAGCACCGCCGCCGGGCGCACCCGGCTGAGCCTCACGATCGGGAGGATGGCGAAGATGCAGGCGGTCGCCACCCCGATCCCCACCCCGGCCAGGACCACCTCGGGGCTGATCACGAAGTCGATCGAGATGCTGGCGATCTGCTGGACCAAAAGGCGCACGGCATCCGAGAGACCAATCCCGGCAAGTGCCCCGACGATCCCACCGCCCAGGCCGAGCAGGGCCGCCTCCAGGGCGAACAGGGTGTAGAGGTCGCGGCGCCGGTAGCCGGTGGTCTTGAGCATGGCGATCTCAAGGTGCCGCCGGGCCAAGCTCACCTGCATGGTGTTGACGATCCCGATGCCGCCGATCAGCAGTGCCGCCAGCCCGGCGATGGAGAGGAACTGGGTGAGCTGCTGACTGGCCTTCTTGTCTGAGTTGAGCGCCTGCTTGACGGTGGAGACGGTGGCCAGCGGGAACTGGCTGCGGAGGGTCTTGGCCACCTGGTCGGCGCGGGCGGAGCTCCTGGTGGTGACGTACACCTCGCCGTACTCGGGAGTGCTGGAGGACGGAAGCACCGAATCGAGCTCTGCGCTGGAGACCAGCACGTCGTTGTCCATCCCAGCCGGCGGGTTCTCGGCGAGCACCCCGCCCACGGTCCAGCTCACCGGCAGGGTCGCGCCCGGCACATCGATCTTGGTCCGGTGGCCCACTCCGACCTCGAGCAGACTGGCCACGCCGCCCGAGACCACCATCGTCTGGCGGCGGCTGAGCAGCTGGTGGAAGTCGCCCAGTGCCCCTGACCTGAGCCCGAGGCTCCCAACCAAGGGGAAGCTCTTGGGGTCGACGGCGTCGATCGTCACCGAGATCCCCCGGCCGCCGGGTCTGATCAGGGTGGCGGCGAGCTCCCGGATCGCGGTGAAGTTCTCGATCTCGCCCTCGCGCTTGAGGGTCGCGAAGGTGCGCAGCTGGCTGGAGGGGAAGGGCACCGCCACCGAGACCACGGAGATGTCACCGCCGTTGGCCTCCCGGACATTGGAGGTGAGGGAGTCGGTCACCATGGCCGCCGCCAGCTGCAGCCCGACGATCGCCATCACCCCGACCGCGACGCAGAACCCGGCTAGCAGGGTGCGGCTGCCGCCGCGCCGGAGCGACCTGGTGGTGTACCGGAAGTAGAATCCGAGCCTCAAGATGAGCCGGCCCGCGGTCCCGGGTGATCGCCCACCAGGGCCCCGTCGGCGAGCTGGAGCAGCCTGGTGGCATAGCCGCTCACCGTGGCGTCATGGGTTGCGATCACGAAGGTGGTGCCGAGCCGCTCCCTCAGGCTCCAGAGCAGTTCCAGCAACTCCTTCCCCTGGGCGGCCGCCAGGTTCCCGGTCGGCTCGTCCGCCGCCAGAAGCGGCGGCTGGGTGGCCAGGGCCCGGGCGATCGCCACCCGCTGCTGCTCTCCTCCCGAGAGCTGGTTGGGCCGGTGCTCCAGCCGGCTGCTCAGCCCCACCAGCCCCAGGAGCTCCTCGGCCCTGGCCGCGGGCGACCCGCGCCAGCTGCCGGCGTAGAGGGGGACCTCCACGTTCTCCCGGGCGGTCAGGGTGGGAATGAGGTTGAAGGCCTGGAAGACCATGCCCACGCTGCGATTGCGAATTCCCGCCAGCTGGGACTCGCGCATCTTGGAGATGTCGACCCCGTTGAGCAGGACCTGCCCGGTGGTGGGACTGTCAAGCCCGGTGATGCAGCCCAGGAGAGTGCTCTTGCCGCTTCCTGAGGGCCCCATCAGGGCCACGAACTCGCCCCGGTGGATCTCGAAGTTGATGTCGCGGAGGATCTCCAGCCTCTCCGAGCCCATGGGCAGGGACCGGCCCAGATGGCGTGCTTCCAGGACCGGGATCTCGAGACTCCCCGGAGGAATCGGGGAGCCGCCGACGGCCACGGCGTCAGTCAACCCGGCGGGTCCGGCTGCCGGGTTGGGGGGGCCTGGTCGCCACCGGCCGGGGCTCCGGGCCCGGGGTCGAGGGCTGGTCGCTGCGCACGTCCCATATATTGACGGGATCGTGCTGACCGCCGCCCACCACTCTGCTGAGCTCTCGATGCCCAGGAGCGCCGACTTGGCGCCGGTCCGCCGTGCCCTGACCAATCTGGCTGGCGCGGTTCATCTGGTGGGGCTGACCGACAACCATATGGCCAGGGCCAGGCTCTCTCCCCTGGCGGCGATCCCCGACTGCCTCGCCCTGGGGTTGCGTCCGGTCCTCCACCTCTCCTGCCGGGACCGCAATCAGCTCGGCCTCCACCAGCAGGTGTCCGGGGCGGCCGCCATGGGAGCGGCTGGGGTGCTGGTGGTGCGGGGAGACCGCCGGGGCGGGCCCGCGGTGGAGGCCGCCATGCGGCCGACCGAGGTGCTCCGGCTGGTGCCCGAGTGGGCTGCCCCCCAACGGGTGCTTCGAGGCGCGGTGGTCAATCCCTTCGCGGAGCGCAGCCGGGAGCTGCGGCTGCTGGAGCGCAAGGCCGAGGCCGGAGTGGACTTCGTCCAGACCCAGATGATCTTCGACATGGCCAGCTTCGACAGCTTCCTGGAAGACGCGAGCTCGGTGCTTCCGGCCGAGGTGGGGATCTTCGCCAGCGTCGGGATCCTGCGCTCTCGTCGCAACCTTGACTTCGTGAGGCACTCGATCCCCGACTGCCCGGTGCCCGAGGGGCTGGCGGAGAGGATTCAGCGGGGGGAAGGGGTGGAGGTGGCAACCGCGCTGGCCGCCGAGATCGGCCGGCGCCCGGGGCTTCGGCTCCACGTGATACCGCTCGGCGCCGAGCGGCATGCCTTGGAGATCGTCGAGGCCTTCGATCGGGCGCGGGCCACGGCCGGCGCCTGAGCCGGGGAGATGGGCGTGGTGAGCGACAACGAGCCCGAGATGCCCGCCAGAGAGTTCCTCGGGGACATGCCTGCGGAGCAGTTCCGGGAGAGTGCCCACGCCGCCGCGGACTGGATCGCCGACTACCTGGAGCGGGTCTCCGAGTACCCGCCTCTCTCCCAGGCCCGGCCCGGCGCCGTGGCCGACGCGCTGCCGAACGAGGCTCCCGCCCAGGGCGAGCCAATCGACCGGATCATGGCGGATCTGGACCGGCTGCTGATGCCTGGGATCACCCACTGGGTCCACCCCCGCTTCTTCGCCTACTTCGGCGGTGCGGGATCGGCGGCCGGGATCCTGGGGGAGATGCTGACCGCTGGCCTCAACGTCAACGCCATGCTCTGGCGCACCTCACCGGCGGCCACCGAACTGGAGTGGGTGGTCTGTCGGTGGCTGGCCCAGCTGATGGGGCTCCCATCAAGCTGGGACGGCCACATCAACGACACCGCCTCGACCTCCACCCTGGTGGCGCTGGCGGCGGCCCGGGAGGCCCTCGGCCTGGAGGTCCGGGAGAAGGGACTGGTCGGCCGGCCAGAGCTTCCCCGGCTCCGCATCTACGCCTCGGAACAGGCCCACTCCTCGGTGGAGAAGGCGGTGATCACCTTGGGGCTGGGGCAGGCCGGATTCCGCTCGATCCCGGTGGACGGCCAATTCCGGATGGACCCGGGGGAACTGCGTCGCGCGATCGAGGAGGACCTGGCCGGTGGGCTGCGCCCCGTGGCCGTGGTGGCCACGGTGGGGACGACCGCCACCACCAGCGTCGACCCAGTCCCGGAGGTCGCCGAACTGTGCCAGGAGCACCGCCTCTGGCTCCACGTGGATGCCGCTCACGGTGGTGCCATGGCGGTGGTCCCGGAGTGGCGGGAGGTGCTGGCGGGGGCCGAGAGGGCGGACTCGCTGGTGGTCAACCCGCACAAGTGGCTCTTCACTCCGATGGACTGCTCGGTGCTCTTCACCGCCCGGCCCCAGGTCCTGACCCAGGCCTTCTCTCTGGTGCCCGAATACCTCAGCACTCCGGAGCTGGGGCGGGAGTCTGGTCTGGGCTCGCGGAACCTGATGGACTTCGGGGTCTCGCTGGGTCGGCGCATGCGGGCACTCAAGCTCTGGTTCGTCCTCCGGCACTACGGTGGGGAGGGGCTGGCCGAGCGCGTCCGCCAGCACGTTCGGATGGCCCGCTGGCTCCGGGACCAGATTGAACGGGCTCCGGATTGGGAGCTCTGCGCCCCGGTCCCCATGGCCACGGTCTGCTTCCGGCACCGCCCCTCAGACAGCTTGTCCGAGGCCGAGTTGGAGGCTCACAACCGGGAGCTGATGGCCAGGGTCAACGCCGGCGGGGCCGTCTTCATCTCCCATGCGGTGCCGGGGGACCACTTCGTGCTCCGGGCGTCGGTGGGCAACATCCGCACCGGGCCCGAGGATGTGGCCCGGCTCTGGGCGGCACTTCAGGAGGCAGCCCAGGGCTAGACGGCGTGCTCAGGCCGAGAAGAGCCCATCCAGTTGCCGGTACCGCTCCCTCCGGCGGGCGGGGTCGACGCCTTCCGCGACCAGCTGCCGGAGCCTGGCCTCAAGCCGAGGCCGGAGCAGGGCCGCCGTGGCGTCCCAGTCGGTGTGGGCACCACCCTCGGGCTCAGGCACGATCTCGTCGGCGATTCCCCAGTCGAGCAGGTTCTGGGGCTCAAGGCGGAGCGCCGCCGCGGCGCTCTGCTTGCGGCCGGCGTCCCGGAACAGGATCGCCGCCGCCGCCTCAGGCGAGGCTACCGAGAGGAAGGCGTGCTCCAGGACCAGCACCGAGTCGGCCAACAGGGTGGCCAATGCCCCGCCACTCCCCCCTTCCCCGATCACCACCGCCAGGTAGGGGGTGGGCAGCGCCAGTTGGGCCTCCAGGGTCTGGGCGATCGCCCAGGCCTGGCCCCCCTCCTCGGCGGCCACCCCGGGGTAGGCGCCTGGGGTGTCGATGAAGCTGACCACGGGGAGCTGGAGCCGGCCGGCCAGGGCAAAGAGCCGCTGAGCCTTGCGGTAACCCTCAGGGTGGGCCATGCCGAAGTTGCGCCGACCCCGCTCCTCCAGGGTCCGGCCCTTCTGGTTGGCCACCACCGCCAGCCGGGCTCCGTTAAGCCTGGCCAGCCCGATCACCACCGCTGCGTCGTCTCCGCCTTGGCGGTCGCCGTGGAGCTCGATGAACTGGTCGAGGCAGCGCTCGATCAGGTCCAGGGAGTAGGGGCGGTCGGGATGCCGGGAGACCTCCACATGGGCCCAGGCGTCGGCCATCTCCTGGGCGTTGGCGGTCCTCTCAGCGGACCCTTCCCCCTGACTCACGCTGGGGCCTGGTTGGTGTCCCCCGCTGGTCCAGACAGCACCGTGAGCAACTGGGTCAGGACCTCGCGGAGCTGGCGCCGATCCACCACCTTGTCGATCAGTCCCCGGGCGAGGTGGAACTCGCTGGTCTGGAAGCCGGCGGGAAGCTGTTCGTAGGTGGCCTGGGTGATCACCCTGGCCCCGGTGAACCCGATCATGGCCTTGGGCTCGGCCAGGATCACGTCGCCCAGGGCGGCAAAGCTGGCGATGCTGCCGCCCATGGTGGGGTCGGCCAGAATCGAGATGAAGGGCAGGTGGCTCTCAGCCAGTCGGTGCAGGGCAGCAACGCTCTTGGCCATCTGCATCAGGGAGAAGACCCCCTCCTGCATCCTGGCGCCGCCCGAGGACGTCACACAGACGAAGGGGAGATCGGAGTCGGCGCTTCGCTCGATGGCACGGGCCAACCGCTCCCCGACCGCGGTGGACAGGCTCCCGCCCAGGAAGCCGAAATCGAAGGCGGCCAGCCCCACCCGGATCGAGCTGATCTGAGCCGCGCCGGTGAGGATGGCGTCGGGTAGCCTCTGCCGCAGCCGGGCCTCATCCAGCCGGTCCGAGTAGGCGCGGGTGTCGAAGAACCCCAACCGATCGCTGCCCGCCAGCGCCGCGTCCCACTCCCTGAAGCTGCCGGGGTCGGCCAGCTCACGTACCCGCTCATGGGCGCTGATCCGGCTGTGGTTGCCGCAGGAGGGACAGACGTAGAGGTTGGCCTGGGCCTCGGCGGCGGACTGGTCCTGATTGCAGACCACACAGGTGACCCGCTCCCCAATCGTGGTTGCGGCCTTGGCTGGGGCGTAGGTGGGGCTAGCCGACATCGCTTCCTCCCTCGCGAGCTCCTGGCTCAAGGCGCCGAGATCCGAACTCGTCCGGCGACACCACTGACATAAGCAGAGTCCCAAACGACCCCGCAAGGTTACGGCCCCGAGACCGCTTTGGGGAGACCCGTAACCAGAATGGGGCTCCCGGTCTTCCAGTGCGTGTGGGGTCGCCCTGGCAGGATAGCGCGGGCTCGTTAGGCGGGAAGGGCCGGGGGGATGGGCCGGCCCAGAGCCGGTTGATGGGGATCGGTACCGCTGTCCCCGGGCTCCGGGTTTCCAACTCCGACATCGAGCGGTTCCTCGACACCTCCGACGAGTGGATCCAGTCCCGGACCGGGATCCGTGAGCGCCGGGTGGCCGGGCCGGAGCTGACCCTTTTGGAGCTCGCGGCAAGGGCTGCACGGGCCGCCTTCAAGGCTGCCGGCGTGGGGCCGGAGCAGATCGATACCGTGATCTGCAACAGCAGCTCCCCGGACCTAACCTTCCCCTCCCTGGCCTGCCGCCTCCAGGCCGAGCTCGGCTGCCCCCAGGGGCCGGCCTTCGACATTCAGGCGGGCTGCTCCGGGGCCGTTTATGGGATGGCCCTGGCCCAGTCCATGATCCACGGTGGGCTCAGCCGCAGAGTCCTGGTTCTGACCGCCGAGATCTTCACCCGGGTGGTGGACTGGAGCGACCGTTCCACCGCCGTGCTCTTCGGGGACGGTGCCGGAGCCCTCCTCGTCGGGGGCCCCGAGGAGTCCGGGGCCGAGATCGTGGCTTTCGACCTAGGCGCCGACGGGAAGGGGGCCTGGGCCCTTGACACGGTGCCCTTCGGCCGGCCGCCTGAGGTGGGTTCCGGGCGTCTCCCCCCGTACGCGTTGGTCCCTCGCGCCCTGGACCGGGCGATCCGGATGAACGGCCGAGAGGTCTTCCGCTTCAGCACCAAGGCGCTGGAACAGGTGGTGGTCCGGCTCGCCCAGGCCGCCGCGGTGAGCCCGGATGAGATCAACCTGATCGTCCCTCACCAGGCCAACTCCCGGATCCTGGCCACCGCCGCCGGCCGGCTCGGGATCCCCTTCGAGCGGTTCGTGTGCAACGTGGACCGTTTCGGCAACACCTCCTCCGCGTCGGTACCGCTGGCGCTGGCCGAGGCCGTCGGTGAAGGCCGGTGCCGCGATGGTGATCTGGTCTGTCTGGCCGTCTTCGGAGCCGGGCTCACCTGGGCGGGTGCCCTGCTCCGCTGGCAGCCCACCGCGGTGGGCGTCGACGATCCCGCCAAGGTCGCGGCGGGATCGGAGGCAGAGAACCGGGCCCAGCCCCCCGATCCTGACCATGAGGGGACCTCCAGTTGACCGCCGACGTCTCCGCCGGCCGGCCCCGGGTGGTGGTCACCGGCATGGGGGTGATCACGCCGCTGGCGGTGGGGGTCGGCCCCACCTGGGAGGGCCTGCTGGCGGGCCGCAACGGCATCGCCAGGATCGAGGCCTTCGACCCGGAGCCCTACCCATCCCAGATCGCCGGTGAGGTGCTCGACTTCGATCCGGCCGACTTCATCGACCGGAAGCAGGCCAACCGCACCGCCCGCTTCACGCAGTTCGCCCTGGCGGCCACCACCGAGGCGATGGATCAGTCGGGCCTCCGGATCGACGACTCCAACCGCGATGAGGTGGGAGTGATCGTGGGCTCGGGGATCGGGGGGCTCAAGGTCACCGAGGAGGCCAGCTACACCCTCAAGGAGAGGGGACCCCGCCGGCTCAGCCCCTTCACGGTTCCGATGATCCTGGCCGACATCGCGGCCGGTGAGATCGCCATGAGGCTGGGAGCCTGCGGGCCAAACTTCGCCCTGATCTCGGCATGTGCCACCGGTGCCCATGCCATCGGCGAGGCGGCGGAGATCATCCGCCGGGGTGATGCCCGGGCGTGCCTGGCGGGGGCCAGCGAGGCCGCGGTGACCCCTCTGGCGATTGGAGCCTTCTCGGCGATGCGGGCGCTCTCTCAGCGCAACGACGACCCCGCGCATGCCAGCCGCCCGTTCGACCGGGACCGGGATGGCTTCGTGGTGGCCGAGGCCTGCGGGATCCTGGTCCTGGAGGACCTCGACCACGCCCGCCGCCGGGGCGCGCGGATCCTGGCTGAGGTGGCCGGCTACGGGGCCAGCGCTGACGCCTACCACCTGACCGCCCCCGATCCCACCGGCAGAGGCGCCCGCCGGGCAATGGCCCGGGCCATGGAGAGGGCTGGCGTCGGCCCCGAGGGTGTCGACTACATCAACGCCCACGGCACCTCGACCCAGCTCAACGATGCCTCCGAGACCGCCGCCATCAAGCAGGTGCTGGGGGAGGAACGCGCTCGGGCGGTCCCGGTCTCCTCGACCAAGTCGATGACCGGCCACAGCATGGGCGGGGCGGGCGCCATCGAGTCGGTCTTCTCGGTGATGGCGGTGGTGGACGGTCGGGTGCCCCCCACCATCAACTACCGGGAGCCGGACCCCGACTGCGATCTCGACTACGTCACGGAAGGAGCCCGGACGGTCAATCCCTCGCTGGTGCTGAACAACTCCTTTGGCTTCGGTGGCCACAACGCCTGCCTTGCCTTCCGGCGCTACTCCGACTGAGCTGGCTGCAAACGCTCCTTAACGTCCTCTTAGTTTCCCCATTACGAGTTCATAGGAGGGGCGGGCTACGATCAGCCCGTGCTCCTGGAAGAGCGAGCGACGGGGAGAGCGCCCGTGGGGACGGTGGCGCCGGGGTCCGGGACGTTGTCGGTCGAGGATCTCTTCGTCAGCTTCGGCCCACGCCAAGTGCTCAGGGGGATCAGTGTTGGCTTCGCAGCCGGCAAGGTGACCGCCCTGATCGGGCCCACTGGCTGCGGCAAGACCACCCTGCTGCGCTGCCTCAACCGTCTCCATGACAGCCGGCCGGGAGCCCAAATCGACGGACGGGTGCTGCTCGACGGCGAGGATATCTACCGGCGCTCAGCCAACGTCCGGGACGTGCGTCGGCGGGTGGGGATGCTCTTTCAGCGGCCCAACCCTTTCCCTCAGAGCATCCGCGAGAACA
>PLTL01000055.1 GCA_003164475.1 Candidatus Dormiibacterota bacterium
GATCGGTTTCACCCGAAATCCGCACACAGCCTACGTGACACTGACGGAGAACTTCACCGCTGGCGTCACGACGACAGGCGAGTTCAGCTGCACCCTTCCCTACACCAGCCCGGCATTGAGCCTCGTCCACATTCCCCTGGACGTGGCCGGGTTACCTGTCGTCATCACCCCCGAGCTCAGCTGGCTGGCGTCAGCCAGCGCCAAAATCAGCGCTGCGGCTCAGTTCAGTGTCAGCCAGTCGGCGACGGCCATGGGCGGGATGAGTTTCAGCACCCAGACCGGGTTCAAGCCCCTCGACAGCCTGAGCAACACTTGGCATGTCGACTCCTCGGCAAGTGTCAGTGGCTCAGCCACCCTCTCGATGGGACCGCAGCTCGTCTTCGACGTTGACGGGCAGGGTGGGCCGTCGCTCACGTTGACCGCATCCCTTACAGCCAAGGCCACGACGTCGCCCCCCTCAGCCACGCTGGGGGGCGAGATCACCGGCCAAGCTGGGCTAGACCTTCACATCTTCGGCGTGATCAATATCCAGAAGAACGCCACCGTCTTCGACGTCCCGAAGCCGATCTGGGCCTCGGCCGCGCCACCTTCGGAGTCCGCGCCTGGGAGCACGGCGTCCCCATCGTCGACCCCGACGCCATCGCCGACGCCGACCCCGACGCCGACGCTAACCCCGACCCCGACGCCAACCCCTGCCACGCTGCTGATCAGTGAGTACGGTGTGGCGATGAACCTGACTCCCGACGTGGCCGATGCCACCTACAGCATCAGCACGGGGGGGTGTTACTGCACGGACGAAAATGGGACGCCCTATTCTGAGGAACCCTTCGTCGCCATCTGGACTACCGGTCTCGCCGCGGACCCGGCGTGTTCAGACGTCTTGCAGGACGGCCTGATCTTGATCGAAGTCTTCCCAGCCGACTCCACCAATCTAGTCATACCTGACGGGCCGCACGACTTCAAGCACCTCGGCCAGTACTGGTTCGGCGTCAATGACGCAGGGAACTATCTTTGCTCCGACCATAACTCGAAGGAGTATCCGGAAGTGGAGTCCCTCTTGCAGGCGTTTGACACGCTCCACGCGACCTGAGGGGGCCAGATCCGGTTCCTCGCGATACCCACGCGGGTGGGCCCAGCCTGCATCGTCTGCGGAGTTGCGTGAAACCGTCTGGCCCCGGGGGCGCTGCGCCCCCGGCCTGGCTCTCGCCTTTCGCGACGAGGGCGGAGTTCCTCAGCCCCGGGCAGAGGATTGCCCCCACCCCGTCCGGCGATGTAGCTGCCCCGCAGGCTGACTGACGGATCCTGACGCATTCACGCGCCCAACGGGGAGACCTCCAAACCCCCCGCTCAGATCCTCTGGGCGGAAGGAGCCGCAGTGCAGGGGGTCACTCAGTGCGTACCTCGATGGGTGACGCGACTGGCGCGTTGATACCCAACGCGGTCGAGACTGTCGGGACCCGCGGCGCCAAGCCGATGGCACCTGTGCACAGGCTGAATCGCGCCACGGAGGCGCCTTCAAATGAAGCTGGCCGACCGTGCCAGGTGCAGGTGAACCGCCACTCCATGGCCGCCGCCTCAGCGGTCACCCCCAGGCCCGTGATGTCCCAGCCCTCGATGGAGTTGCCCTCACCGAACCACGCGTCGATCCACTTCGCCACGCGATCCGTGTCGCGGTATACCGGACGGTGAGACTCGACGACCACACACTCGGGGTCGAGCGTGCCGTGGACCTTCACGGGGGCCCGCTCCATCCATCCCTTGACGTAGGTCCGAAGGAGGCGCTCCCCGGCGGATGGTCCATCCACCCCTCCAGGCTCCATTCCGCTTCCGCCGTCTTCGGTCAGCGCAGGCTCCCTGCTATCCCGAGCGATGCGTCAGCCGCCGGCTGCGCGGCCCGATCCCGGAGCCGCAGTCAATGAGTAGATGACCCGGGGCCTGCCGACATCCCCGGGGGCGCCGGCCCGGTGCAGCACCCCTCGACGCACCAGCTCGTTGGCGATCCGGTGCGTCTTGCCGTAGGCCCAACCCAACTCGTCCAGCACCGTCCGATCGGCCAGGCTGAACGAGCCACAGGCCCTGAGGACGGCGACCATCCTGGTCTCGTCGGCTGACAACTCATCAGCCAGAGGGCCATCCGTGCGTCCGCCCCACGCCTCGCTCGCCCCGCTGGGTGATGCCATCTCAGCGCGTGAGGCCATCTCCGAGAGGAGCAAGGAGCGAACTCTACGGATGAGGTCCCTC
The DNA here is from genome assembly GCA_003164475.1 of Candidatus Dormiibacterota bacterium. The sequence goes on from PLTL01000055.1 coordinate 2,242, forward strand.
GCGTTCCCCCGCGCGGCCGCGATCAGCTGATCCGGACATGGGCACTCAACTCCGGCAGCCTGCAGGCGGCGGAGCACGAGCTCTCGCGCCTCCGCCGCACCGAGTGCGGGAACCGGCAGAATCCCGTCCTCCCACCAGTCGTCGGCGCCGGCGTCCAGATACGGCGTCGGATCATCGCCGCCACCGACCACCACCCACTGGGCCCCCAGGCGCCAGAGGTGGCGGTGCCACCTTCCGAAGAGCTCCTGCCCGGCAGCGACCTCGAGATCGTCGATGGCAATCACGCGCGGCGCCGCTGCGGGCGGTGGGAGACAGCCCAGCATGCTAGGGACGTCCAGATCCGCGGGAACCGTGAGCCCGCAGGCCCGCACGATCAGGCCGACCAGGCGTCGTGGCTCGTCAACGCCGGAGCCATCGATGAGCACGGTGGGACGCTCCTCCGTCGCCAGGCGGTGAACGACCTCGTGGAGGACGGCCGTCCGCCCACAGCCGTCAGCGCCGAAGAGGAGGACGTTGCCTCCCACCAGGACGAGGTTGACCGCACGGTCAAGCAGCTCTGAGCGCCCGACAAGGGGTAGGCCTTCCTGCTCGCCCAGGGTCGTCCCTTCCGTGGTCGACGTCCCCGGCGCTGGTACTGGACGCACGCTCGAGATCACAGGACGCTCCCTTGAAGTTGGATCGAAGAGGTCTTCGTCCGGTAGGACGGGTCTCGCGTAGCGAGCGTGACTGGTGAAGATCGACGGTCCCTACGAC
>PLTL01000203.1 GCA_003164475.1 Candidatus Dormiibacterota bacterium
GGCTCACATAACGGGGTCCGGACACATGGCCCAGACACCGGCTTCCGCGAGGATCAAGACTAGCCATGTCAACATACCTCATGCCTACATCGGTACGCGTCCGTCAGTTCAATCCGATCGCACTCCTCTCAGGAACTTCGGTCTAGCGTGCGCAGTAGTGCTCGCAGAACGGTCTTGACACGCGACTCCGTCCGACCTACACTCGGCTTCGCTGTCGTTCTCTGAGCCACTCAACCTAGACGAGGGTGCTAGCGAATGAAAACGGGCAGAGACCTTCGATCTGACATCGGGACCGGTCCCAAGCCCGCGCCCTCCCGACGATGGGTCGCGGTTGTCTGCTCAGCGGCCTTAGCAGTCTCGACCAGCATGATCCTCTTCATCCAGACCGCCCCAAATGTGGCTGCCCAGACGGCGCCACCTTACTTCCTCTCCAACTACGTGACTAGTCTCAACTACTCCAACTGGGACTCGTACGGCTGCCAGCAGGTGCACTACTCCACCGGGGAGGGAGTGTCGCAGATCTCCCTAATCTTGGACTTTGGAACACCGTGGGACACAGGTGGGGAGTACGGGACCGTGCTCCCGCAGTCGGGCATCTTCGCCCAATGGGATAGTGGTGGCCAAAGTGGGATTCGGTTCCTGATCGCCAACTTCCTTCTCGGCTATTGGAACTGCCACACGTCTAAGAGTCCGTCGATCATTCTCGTCATTGGCGATGCCAACGTCTACACGTACAGCAACAACACCAACGCCTACTGGATGGGACAAGTAGTCGACGCGGTCGATGGCTGGCTCCAGTCAAATGGATGGAGTGGCTTGGAGTACGCCGTAGCTGGATCAGACACCGAGACCGAGTGGGCGTCCTACTCTCCAACCGTTGCCTATCTGCAAACCGTATACGACAATGAAGGTGCTGCCTGGATCTACGACTTCGGGGACGCAGGTGGTTGTTCCACAAGCTCCTACTCTTCTGGCGGGTCCTGCAATAACGGATGGACGCAGTCCCAGGTCCTTTCAATCTCTTGGGGTGAGCCTTGGGCAGATCCACTGCCCGAAATCTACAATCAGCTAGACGCCCAAGCGGAACAGTGGTATGAGATAAGTCTTGGCTCGCTCGCCGCCGGAGAAGGACCTCTAGCTTTCGATGCGGAATTGACCCAGTACACTGCTTGCGAGCAAGTTGGCGGGTGCACCGGCGTAGACAATACGCCGGCAGTAGGTTGGGCAGAGCTGTACGACATCATGTACAACAATGCCAATACTCGCCCCGGTGTCGTCAATGTGCTGAATTCGTCGGACGACATTCGGTACCTGGGTTAGGGAGGCGAAGAAGAGCATGTGGTTGAGCCGATGCCAGGCGGGAATTCCTGCCAGAGTCGTCAGCCTAGCGGCTGTACTCCTTTGCACAGGGGCAATCGTTCTGTCCGCAACCGTTCAAGCTGGGAGCCCGAAGCCTTTTCTGCGGACCGATTCAGCGTTACCATCTGCAAAGCAAGCCATAGTGAATAGAGTCAACTCGGCGATAGCGCAGCGCAACCCCGACCCCATCGCCCCAGATCCGGCCCCTTACGCGTCGATGGTCGTGCAGGCATGCACGAGGGACCTGTCCCTGCTCGTATCAGGACTGACACCGGCGCATAGCATGAGTGACTTCCCTGCTTGGGCATCCTACAGCTTTACGAACGAGTGGGTCGATCCTTCCGGATCTCTTGCGGTGCAAGCCGGGTATCTGCCCGGTAGCAACCGAGGCTTGGTAACAGTTGAGCAGTGGAGCGCACCGACTGCTTGCTCGCCTTCGAGCGGGTCTGTCTATTTGGCCCCAGACGGCTCCGGCTCATTTACAATCGCTAGTGTCTCAGATTCGACGGTCTCACTCGATAGCTCGGCTGGGACAACGTGGACTTTCGAGTTAGGCGCCGATACGTTTCAGCAGGTATCGTAAGGTCTAGCAGTGCGCGGACCGGTCGCGCTATGCCTGCTGATGACCTCTCTAGCGCTGGCGAGCTGTAGTAGCCCGGCACGTCCGTGGTCGGAGGACCTAACGTGGACTGGCACCGTTAGCGGTAGCCTGACGCAGGCTCGGGGTACGTGTTACCTGCATAGCGGCTTGGTGCGTGTAATCTACTTGCACAGCTCGGATGGGCGGATCGAGGTGACAATCCCGCGGCGGGCCCACGGCTCGTACAAGGAGACCCTTGTTGACCCCGCTGGGAGCGTGATTCTACACATCGACGAAGGAGGCCTCGGGTCTAGCTCTCCACGCTCTGGGCTTGCGAGCCCAGATGGCGACGTGGGCCTCTTTATCGCGGCATCAGGGTCGGTCACCTATGGTTCAAACGGCAACGCGGGCTCGATGGACGTGTGGCTGTCTCAGCAACTCGCGAACATGATGGGTCCGGCATCGGTGCATCTGAGCGGCACGTGGTCGTGCCAATAGGGCCCAGTTCCAGGCATATGCAGTCTTGGAAGCGGCGCCGAGTTTTGGAGAGACGCCGGATAGTGTTGACTTCCCATCGGATCGTGGTTTCCAGTTGTGAATGGGGTGCCTCGAACTGGGTGGGCGCAATCATGTCCACCTCGCTGGCGAGCCGGCGCGGGTTGAACCAGTCGGCCCACACCAATGTGACAGTTCACCGTCGTTGAGTCCACGCCAGGAACCCGTCGTTGGATCAGGTCAGTCCTTCAGCGACCGTGGAAGGACGCGGCGAGGGTATTGTCGTAGCTGTCGCCCTGCAAGCCCGCCGAGGCCAGCGCACCACGAGTAGGCGAAGCAACAGGGTCAAGGCTGTAGGTGAGCGCCCGGAGGCACCGGCGTCGGGCAAGCAATCGACACGTTCATGGCGTGGTCCGGGGCCTGTTCGGCAGATTCGGATGGGTCGATGGTCACGATGGGGCTGTCCGGCGGAGCAGTCGTGCAGGCCTTTGTCGGGATTCCTAAACCTGCCGATCTGACCAGAGCGGCCAGCGCCTCCCAGTGCCTCTGTGCCGGGACGTGCTTCCCCGACCGGATCATCGAGGCTGTTGACTTCGAGATTGAGCATGCTGCCATGATCTCCCGCAGCTTCACCCGGGCCAACCCATCTCGGATCGGGGCGAAGTCTCCGGGGCAGGGAAGAGCATCCGGGTGAGCTCGCGTCCACCGCTCCAGTTCGGCCCTGGTCCGGGCGATCCCAACCCCTCGGCGTTGGCGCGCCGCCTCGCCCTGTCCCGGCTGAGAGGACCAGCACTTGGGGCACCGCAGGTGCTGTGACCTGGCCAGAGGCCCACCGCACTCGACGCAGCGGGATGCAGCCTCCAGTTTGGAGGCTGCTGCGCGCCGAGGATGGGGGTGGGAGTTCGGCTGAGGAGCTACCGTCAGGACTTGTGGAAATCGCCGATGACGGTCCGCTGAGCGGAAAGAGAACGGCGTAGCCTTCCAGGCTGCAACCGAAGAACAGGCCCGTTGGAGCGGGTCCACCTGGAGGACTACGCCGATGAAGGCACAGTACCAAGTTCTGCCCCCGACCGCGCCGGTTCCTGCCCCGAATGACGTGCTCGAGGAGACTGCCCGGGAGGGCGCCCGGCGCCTGCTGCAGGCGATGCTGGAGGCGGAGGTCGACGAGTACCTTGGCCGCTCCCGCTACCAGCGTTCGGGCGACTTCCGCGGCTACCGCAATGGGCGGCTGCCGGGGCGCACGGTGGGCGTCGGCATGGGGGCGGTGGAGATCCGGGCGCCCCGGGTCAGCGACGTGCCCGAGGGTGCCGCTCCGTTCGGCTCCGAGATCGTGGAGCGGTACGAGCGGCGGTCGAAGACGCAGCAGCGGCTCCTGGCTCGGCTGTACCTCGAAGGGCTGTCGAGCGGCGACTTCGAGCCGGTGTTCCGGGCGCTGGTGGGCGGGACCGCCGCGCTGTCGCCGGCGAGCATCCTGCGACTGCGCGAGGAGTGGGAGATGGAGTACCGGGCCTGGCGGGACCGGCCACTCCCCAGCCGCTACGTGTACATCTACGCCGACGGGGTCTACCTCAAGGCGGGGCTCGAACGCGAGAAGACCGCCCTGCTGGTGGTCATCGGCGTGCGCGCTGACGGCGTCAAGGAGCTCCTCGCCATGAACGAGGGCTACCGCGAGAGCACGGAGTCCTGGCTGGCGGTCCTGCGCTCGCTCCGCGACCGGGGCATGGCAGAGGCCCCCCTGGCCGCGGTCGGTGACGGTGGCCTCGGCTTCTGGGCGGCGCTCGACGAGGTGTTCCCCACGACCCGACACCTCCGCTGCTGGAACCACAAGCGACTGAACATCCTCGACAAGCTGCCCCGACGGCTCCACAAGGAGGCCGGCGCCGCCCTGTCGGCGCTGTACACGTCGCCGACGCGCGCGGAGTGCACCCGGCTCCGCGACGCCTACAGCACCCAGCTGCGGGTCCAGGGGCAGGCGCAGGCCGCCGAGTGCCTGTGTCCGGACCCCCTGAGACTGGTCCAAGTGGTGTGTGGTCCAATCTGGCCTTAGCCCGACTTTGACACTGGTGGGCA
>PLTL01000128.1 GCA_003164475.1 Candidatus Dormiibacterota bacterium
CGGGCCTCTCGGGCGGCGGAGGACACGTCCACACGAGGAGCTGAGGGCAGGCCACGATGCCTTCCCAGCCGGGCCAGCGGGCGGGTCCTGTCCCGTGGCCGCCGATAGGAGGAGGTCATGGCGCGCTTCACTCACTTGATATCCGCCGGAGCGGCGGCCCTGCTGCTGGCCGCCTGCGCGACCTCGGCGGGGCAGGCCCCGACGGGGACGCCCGGCTCCGCTGCCACCGCCACCGGCACGGCCATGCCGACGCCGACACCAACGCCCCCACCGACGGCGACACCCACCTCCGACCTCAACGCCGTCGNNCGGCCAAGCCGTCTGGTACTCCTTCAGCTACGCGGCGATGGGCGGAGGACGCCAAGCCGTCTGCGGGATGGTCGCCACGCAGGGCACGAATCTTGTCATCGTGGAAGACTATTACGCCAACTCCACGCCGTCCGAGTCCCCGTTCAGCGGCCTCATCAACTCGTTGTTCGGCTGAGCCCTGGCAGCCAGACCTCGGCCGGCCGCGCCGGACACTCCGCACCGTTGACGCGCCGCCCACCTGTCGGCACTCGGCGGGTCGGTGCACCGAGCCTCTCCAGGTTAGTTGATTACCACCGCCATATCCGAGAAGGTGGCGTATGAGGCATCGAAAGTGCTCATCGGAATCCAGGTGACGCCGGTGTAGCGCCCCCCCGTGGGCCAGGGGTTCATGACCAAGAAGGAGTTGCCAGAAAAGCCGTAGACCGTAACCGTGTGCTCGTGGGGACCGGCCCAAGGCACGACATCAGCACCCTGTTGGATGTTCTGGGCGCTATACGGGTTCCAGTTGGAAGTAATCCACACCACCGCCGGGTGGTTGTTGAGGATATCTTCGACGAGAGTATTCGGGGTGATCCCCTGGCCGGAAGCGATGACCTCCCCCCCCCCCGCTTCTGCCGTCCTAGCGATCACTGGGTAGTAGGTGCCAGGCTCATAGCCAGAGGTTGCCCCTCCATTGGGAGGTCCGACAAAGGTTTGGTAAGGATCACCGCTGTAGCCGGGGCCAATCCCAGGCACTGAGGTGTTGTCCCCGCTGAGTGACAGGAGTTGGGCTTGTGTGGTAGAGATGCCCTCGTGTTCCAGCGCGTTCTGCAAGGACGCTTCTTCACAGTTCATGTTCTGAGACTGGGCATTGTAGGTGGGGATGCCACTAACCGCATAAGTGGCTCCGGTCGCCATGTAGTAGCTGGCCACAGCGTCTGGGCTGGACGGCTCCGTCCCGGTCCCGCCCGTGGACGAGCCCAAAACCACATCGCGCTCAATGTCCCAGCTCCCCCAATCGGGATACCCCGCCCAGCTGGGCGAAAGGCTGGCTCCGCTTGTGGCTGGAACCACAACCCCATAGACCCCAACTGCGTAGATAACCCCCCCGACCTGCTGAAGCCGCTGGTAAACATACTTTCCGGAGTAGTACGGAAGAGAGAGGTTGCCCCAAGGATAGGCACCGAAAGGATGTAGGCCACCAAAGGCATCCAGGGTAACCCCCCCGGTGGGGACGCCGGCGCTGTCAAAAGAAAGAACCAGGCCCCGTGCTACATCCCAATCTGGCCAGTAGGGAGCGCCGGCCAAAGGAGGGGCTCCATTGAGAGGGTGAACACCACCGAAGCCATCCAGCACGTACCCTTGATAGCTGCCCGGTTCTGTGGGATTGGGATAAAGCACCAGCGAGCGGGCAATGTCCCAATCTGCCCAGTAAGGACCACCACCAATAGCGGGAGCTCCGCCGAAGGCATGGATGCCACCATAGCCATCCATCTCCCAGCCTCCCCCGCCGCCGGGGACAAGCTGCAGGGAGCGGGCGATGTCCCAACCTGCCCAGTAAGGGGCCCCGCTGCCATCCAGTGGATAACCGCCAAAGGCATGCAGCCCGCCGTAACCATCAAGATCAACTCCACCCTGAGCGGAACTCGTCAGCGTTATCGATTGGCTTCCGGTCGTAAGCCTCGAAACCAGGGTGCTGGAAGCGGCCATCTCTTGGGCGGGAAATGTGGCCCCGACCAGAACTGTACCAAAGAGTGTTACGACGAGAGCCGCCCCTCGAACCACAAACTCATTCATGAAAAACGCCTCGCAGAAAGCTTGAGGCTGCTGTAATCCGAGTAGTGGACCCTGTCAATTAGATGCCCGTAGATGCCCGGACCCGCGGACGCCATCCTCCTCGGGGGCGAACTGCCACATCCTTCACCCTGATCGCGTCATTCCACAATGTGGGGCGAACATACCGACCCAGCCAGGCTCCAAGCGAGCGCAGAGATGATCCTCATATGGCTTGTCACAAAACGGTTACAGGTTCAACAGCGCGGACCGGCGTCGTCGAGTGGCAGGTCCCGCTCCGTCCGCAGCAGCGCGGCCGCGATCGCGAGATCGAAACCACTCCCCTCCTTGGGGATCACGGCGGCAGCCAGGTGCGTCAGACGTCTAGGCGGTTACCCCGCACGAACTCGCTCGTGTGCCTCCTGGATGGAGCGGACGGGTTACCCCGCGCTGGTGAGGCTTGGAAATCCGAGATTCTCTCTACCCCAGCCCTATGGGGTGACGAACTCCCCGCTGGCGGCCTGGTCACTTGCGGCAAGCACGCCTCGAATCCGACCGCGGCGAGCAGGAGGGAGCGGCCTCGAACTGCAGCCCCCACCTGATGCCGCCTCGGGGGTAGGGTTCTGTCATGGCCACCTGGCGCAGCAGGGGCGCGCCTCTGGGGCTCCTTCTGCTGCTCGCGCTGGCGGCAGCGGGGTGCGGGCATGGGGTCAGTGGCCACACGGCAGCGTCTCCTCGCCACTCCCCAAGCGCCGCACCGACGGCCACCCTTGTCTCCCGGCAGGAGGTTCTGGGGGATACGACGCGCCTCAAGGCCGAGCTGCTTCAGATCAACAGGATGGCAGCGAAGCTGACGACCTGGTCAACCCTGCAGACGGTCGCCCAGCCGACCGAGCCCGACCTTCATGTCCCGACCGGTGAGACGCCGACAGCCGAGATCTGGGTGGTCGCCGTCTCTGGAAAGATCCTCCCCGAATTCGATGTATCAAACGGGGTGACCTTCGCGTGGGCGGTGTACCTCTACGACGCCCACACCGGTAACCCAGAGAGCGCGCTCGCCGGCCCGGGCAGCCTCGGCCCTCAAACGACATGGCCGCCGTTCTTCGATGCACTGCCCGACCTGTACTCACCCTCCTAGCGGCCAGTCCCGATGCCCCCGACCTTTCAGCCCTCGTGAAGGCAGGTAAGCCGAGCTTCTCTCTATAGGCGCACCAGCATTGATGCCTGGAACGCGGCACCTGCGGGCGGCGCGGGCTGAGGTCGGAACCTCACTCGCCTACTGCCATCGCTCGGGCGAACTCCTCCACCCGCGCCGCTCCCTCGCTCGGCCAGCCGCAGATCAAGTAACTCGTGCCGGCGTCACGCTGCGCCTCAACCTCCGTCCGCGCCACCTCGAGATCACCACTGATCGAGACCGAGCCAGCGCGGGTGATTCGGCTAGGGTCACGGTCGGCGCGCCGCGCCGCCTCGGCCACGATCTCCCACTTGCGGCGGAGCACGCTCGCGTCGCCGAAGCAATGCCACGCGTCGGCGACCCGGCCAGCCAACGGCAGCATCCGGGCTTCACCGGAGGCCCCGATCCAGATTGGAGGATGCGGCCTCTGGACGGGCAACGGTCGCATCTGGGCGTCGGCGAGCGAGATGGTGCGGCCCGCGTATGACACTCGCTCACCGGTGGTCAAGCGGCGGAAGATCTCGACGGTATCCTCAAGGCGATCGATCCGTTCTGAGATCGGTGGAAAGGGGACCCCGAGCTCGCGGTGTTCGTCGCCGTACCACGCAGCGCCCAGGGCCAGCTCAAGTCTGCCGTTGGAAGCGTGGTCGATGGTGATGGCCTCTGCTGTCAGCACCGACGGATGCCGATAGGTCACGCCCGTGACCAGCAGCCCCAGCCGCACCCGAGAGGTGGCCGTGGCTAGGGCTGCGAGGGTGGTCATCCCCTCGAAGCAGTTGCCTGGGCCCTCTCCATACATCGGCTCGAAGTGGTCGAATCCCCAGACGCCGTCGAAGCCGAGGCGCTCGGCGAAGCGCACGCGCTCCAGGATCTCCGGCCACTCCAAACGCTGCTGGGCGACATCGAGGCCGAATCGCATCCTGCGATTGTGACCTCGGAAGGCTGGACCGTGCGAGGCGGGTCCCTCGGCCGGCCAGGCCGGCGCGAATGTGGGCAGCCCGAGCTTCTCTTCTATAGCAGCGATGGCCGTCAGCATGCTCACAGGAAGCCCCAGGACACCCGGAAGTCCGCGGAGGACGGTGGTCCTACTCGAAAGCGGTCCCGGCCTGTTCCGCGGAGGCCACCTCGCCCAGCGGCTTGCGGTTCTTCCTCCCCAGGCCGACTGCCTTCGCCGGGTAGCCGAAGGGGACCACGGCGAGGACCGTGTAACCGTCCCCCAAGCCGACGTGCTTCCGCACGGCGTCGAGGCCTCCAAACCCGGTCCAATTGGATCCCACCCCCTCATCCCACGCTGTGAGCACCATCGACTGGATCGCGCGGCTGAGATCGGAGACGCCGAAGATGTTGTCCGTCTCGTACGCCGCCACGACGGCGAATGACGCCTGCGCGATGTACGGGCCGCTCGCCACGAGTGTCCCCAACTCGCGCAGATGATCGCGGTCCCGAACCACGACGAAGTGCCACGGCTGCCGGTTCATCGAGCTCGCCGTCAGGCGCCCCGCCTCGACGATGCGGTCGATGAGGTCGTCGCCCACCTTCCTGTCCCGGTACTCGCGGATGGCGAGCACCGTCCGCACCGCATCGAAGACTCCGTCAGCCATGGCCATGTCCTCCAGTCGTGATCCGCGTCAGCCTAGCAGGAGCTGAACAGGGCCTTGCCGTCGGGCTGGGCAGGCCGAGATCGTCTCTACGGGCGCGAAGACGAAGTGACACCGCGCCGGGCAAACGGCCGGGGTCGTGGCCGACACCTATCAGGCGATCACCAGTTCGTTGGCCTGGCAGGAGACATCGGATCGAAGAAGCAGTCAATACGCATCTTGCTCTCAGCTACAACCTCATGTGTGCGGCCTCGACCGCAGCGACCGCGTCGTCGGGACCGCTCAGAGCGACCTCGGCCGCGGAGCGACGACCGGCCAGATAAAGCGCAAGTTCGGTGGCGTGGCCTGACAGGACTGCTGCAGGTTCAGATCCGAATAGTCGACGTTTGCCATCGTCGCGGACTAGCTGGAGACCGAAAGGCCGCGTCTTGCGTGCAGCGCGGCGGGTGATGAACCCGCTCATTCGCCATGACAGCTCATCTAGATCCGGACGATCCGTACGCGGCCCCATGCCGTTGCTTCGGCGCGCGTCCTCGTGATGGATGAAGTACTCGAATCCGTTGA
>PLTL01000279.1 GCA_003164475.1 Candidatus Dormiibacterota bacterium
GGTCGGCGTGGCACGGGTGCCGGTGATCCGACGGGCACGGGTCGCCGTGGCGCGGGTCGCGGCCGGGCGCCGCACTGTGCGCCGCGCCGGAACCCGGCGCGGTGACGCTGGCCCGCTCAATGCCGCGACCAGCTTCTTCTCGATGTCGGCCAGCCGCTTCTCCAGCAACTTGAGCTGGGCGGATACCGTCCTTGTCAGGGCCGAGACACTTTCCGTAGCGCGGACGGTGCGCCCCGTGGTGGTGCGGCGAGCAGCCGTGGTACGGCGAGCAGCCGTGGTGCGGCGTGCTGTGGTGCTGCGCGTCGCTGCACGCGGAGCCGCCGGCCTTCGTGGGGTCCGGGTGGCAGGCCGCGCAGCGGTGCGCCTTGTGCCGGTTCGCTTGGTAGTTCGGGGCATGAGTCCGATTCCTCCTAAATTGCTGTGGCGTGACGGCGGGCCGCGCCGCGAGGCGCAGGATCCCTCCTCTGACTGTCGCCGCGCGTGTCGCTTGATGTGGGCTGGATTGCTGAAACGGGGTCCCGCGCCCCGGGGACCAGAATGATTGTGACACACAATCGCGCTGGGGAGTGAAGTTGTCAACCGGTTTGAGTTCCAGGGTGAAGCTGTGACCGACTTGTCGCAGCGTCGGCCGGTGCGACCCCGCGCCAAGTCAATCAGGTTGGGGAGATGCCTTGTCTCGACCTGACGTTAGCGTCGTTCTGGGCGACTTGCAGTGGGTCCTCCAGGTTCGCTTGCGGTGGCGCGTGACGAGGGATCGACAGGGCCTTCGTCGATGGCCGGGTGCACCACACCCTCGCCCGGGACCCCGGCGGGGTGGTCGCGGCGAGAGGCCTGATGTCGCGCCGCGCAGACTCACGTTCCGAATGTGGCGATGACTTTGACGGCCGCGCGGATGTCACACCGGTCAGGTGGTGCTGTGGGTGCGCTGCACTGATCTGCAGCGGATGAGTTGGCGCGAACTGGAGCAGCTCACCTGTTGCCACCTGCGCGAGGGCAGCTCGCCGTCGGGCTCCGAAACGGACCCTGCCACCCCGACATGGGCAGGAGGCGCCAGGTGATGACTCGGATCATGGACACCGTTCCCCTGCACCGGCAGGCCGGGGGCCGCGTCGGGTCCCCCAGGGCCGGTCGAAGCGAGAGGATCACCGGGAGGGATGGAGGCCCGCCGGCGCGGACTGGTGATGGTGCTGGTGGATGCCGTGCGCCACACCGAACGCGGTGAGCAGAGCGCCGCTCTGGCGGCGCCAGAGCTGGGTGATGGCGCTCGCTGCTCTCGACTGACGCGGACTGGCGGTCTCGGCCAGTTGGGGGAGATGGTGCTGCGACGCCGGTCCTGCCCCCGGCCGCGCGGAGCAACTGGGTAATTGCGATGCTCGGTATGCCGACCCCGAAATGTGGCCTGAAGCGACGGCCGGCGGCCAACTGCTGACATTGCCGGCGGCGGCGTCCACCGTCGACTCCTCCAATGCCGATGATTTGCCCTCGCGGCTCGTCGCCGGGGCGGTCAACTCGTCCATCATCCCTGGCGCTGCGGCGCTGCTTGCAGAGGGGTGGGCATTTTGTCGCCTCCAGATCCTGGCCAGCGAGGACGTGGTCACCGGGCCGCGCTGCGGATGCGCTGAGGAACGGCGGGCTCTCTTCGGGGATGAGCCGGGGTGAGCTCTCCACCGGCATGTCCCAGGTTGCACGGCAGCGAACTGGGCGCTCCGATCACGCTCGCCGCCGGGAGCTACTCCGGGAAGCAGCCAACCTGAATGGGAGAGAAGGGTGGCACGCGCCAACACCGCGCCCGAGAGCGAACCCTAGCGAGGCAGACGCAGCAGGGTGGCGGCGTCCCGCTTGACCTCGTCGCGCGCCGGTTGGTACTCGAACCGGTACCCGGCACCGATCACCGCGTGGATGTAGTGGGCGCCGTCGTCACGGGGCTGGAGCTTGCGGCGCAGCCGGTAGAGGTGGGCATCTAGGGAGTGCACCCGATAGGGGTCACGGTTGCGCCAGACCTCGGCGATCAGGTTGGGCCGGGGCACCACCGCGCCCGCCTGGCGGGCCAGTGTCACCAGGATTCGGAACTCGGTCGGAGTCAGCGCCACCGAGCTGCCGTCGCGGCGCACCTCGTGGCGACCCACGTCGATGGTCAGCCCGGGGAAGTGGAGTCGCTCCAACCCGGACGCCTCCCGGCTCAGCTGGGCGCGGCGCAGTCGGGCATTGATCCGTGCCACCAACTCGCGCACTCTGACGGGCTTGCGCATGTAGTCGTCAGCGCCCACCTCCAGACCGACTACCACGTCCTCGGGGTCATGCAGGCAGCTGATCATGAGCACCGTGACCTTGAGGCCGGCCGTGCGCAGCCTGCGGCAGACCTCGACCCCGCTCATGTCGGGGAGCACCAAGTCGAGCAGGATCAGGTCGGGGTCGGTCTCCAAGGCGAGGCGGAGCCCGGTGGCCCCACTGGCGGCAGTGACCACCTCATAGCCGTTCTCGGCGGCTATCACCTCGACCAGCTTGAGCATGGCCTGGTCATCGTCGATGACCAGGATCTTGGAGCTGGTGTAGTCGATCCTGGGGCTGGCGAGGGCCCAGCTCACATCTGACATCTGCGTCGCTAGCTCGCTCATGCACCGATGTTTGCAGGGGCCCTCGAGATGACCCATCGTGGTCTGGGTACGGGTGGGTAACAAGCTGCACGGGGGTTGTTACGGCCTAAGCCAAACTCGCGGGTCGGCTAGGATGTGCTCGGGGGATCACAGGAGCGACAGGTGGAGAATCCTCTCAAGGGCCCGGCCGGAAGGCGCCGGTTGGGGGCCGTTCTGGCGGGGACCGGGGTCCTCTTGATAGCGGTCGGGCTGGCGCTGCTCGTCCCCCCGCTGGTGCGCCTCGGCCAGCGTTCCAATGCCGACCAGCAGGCCCTTCAGAAGTGGAAGGCCCCGGGCTCTTCACTGAGCAAGCGCCTGCCTTCAGTGAAGATCGTCACCGAGCCGGGGGCCAGCCCCTTGCCCACCGCCGCGGTCTGTGGCAGCGGCTCTGCGGCCGCCTCCTACGCCCTCATCGACTTTCCCAGCCTCTCCGGGATCGAGGGGGTGGCCGGGAACGGAGGGTGGTCGCTGCTCTACGAGCGCTCGGTGGTCCATTACGCCAGCTCCCCGGGGCCGGGCCAGCCGGGGAACGGGCTCTACGCGCTGCACCGGGAGCCCAACTTTGAGCCGTTGGGGACGCTCGGGGTCGGCGACCCGATAGTCCTCACCAACCGCCTGTGCCAGCAGTACACCTACCAGGTCACGGCCATGTGGACCGAGTATCCGGCCCAGGTCACCCAGCTCCAGCCCATCAGCGGCGGCACCTGGATCACCGTGATCACCTGCACCCCGCTCTGGATCGACAGCCAACGACTGGTGATCAGGGCCAAGCTCGCCAGCAGCTGAGTCGGCCCGGCCTCCGGCGCGTCCCGCATCGGCTGCCGACCACCACATGAGGGGGCCCGCCTCCATCGAACCACTAGATGGTGGGGTAAGGGCGGGGTCGAGCTGGTATGCTTGAGCCTGGGCTGGACACGTCTTGTCGGTGCTCGCGCACCCAGAGCCACGGAGGGAGCCTGGCTTGGACATCGAACTGGGAAGAGGCAAGCGAGCCAGGCGGGCCTACGGGTTCGACGAGGTGGCGCTGGTGCCGGGCAAGGTCACCATCAACCCCGACGAGATCGAGATCCGGCTGCGCATCGGTGAGATCGAGTTCCTGGTGCCGATCGTCGCCGCAGCCATGGACGGGGTGGTCGACGCCGGCTTCGCGGTGGCGATGGGGCGGCTGGGCGGGCTGGCGGTCCTCAACCTGGACGGGATCAACTGCCGCTACGACGACGTGGCCGCGATCTACGACCAGATCGCTGACGCTCCCCGGGAGCGAATCAACGTCCTGCTCCAGGAGCTCTACCGGGAGCCGGTGAAGGACCACCTCATCTCCCAGCGGATCGAGCAGATCAAGCGCGAGGGGGTGATCTGCGGTGTCTCCAGCACCCCGGCTGACGCCGAACGCAAGCTCCCGATCGTCACCGAGGCCGGCGCCGACCTCTACTTCGTGCAGGGCACGGTCCTGACCGCCCGCCACATCTCGCGCTCCTACCGGCAGCTGGACTTCGCCCAGCTGGTCCGCGACTCCAAGCTCCCCATCGTGGTGGGCAACTGCGTCGAGTACCACACCGCTCTGGAGCTGATGGGAACCGGGGTGGCCGGGATCCTGGTAGGGGTCGGCCCCGGAGCCGCATGCACCACCAGGGCGGTGCTTGGGGTCGGGGTGCCCCAGGTCACCGCCACCGCGGACGTGGCGGCGGCTCGCCACGTCCACAGCCGGGCCGGCGGTCGGCCGGTGTCGGTGATCACCGACGGCGGCATGCGGGTGGGCGGTGACGTCACCAAGGCTCTGGCCTCCGGGGCCGACGGCGTGATGATCGGCTCGGTCTTCGCGTCGGCCGAGGAGGCTCCCGGGCGCGGCCACCACTGGGGGATGGCCACCCCCGACGCCGATCTGCCGCGGGGCACCCGGATCAAGGTCGGGACCAGGGCCACCCTCCGGGAGCTGCTGCTGGGTCCCGCCCGGGTCGACGACGGCAGCCAGAACCTTCTGGGTGCCATCAAGTCGGCCATGGGTGTCTGCGGGGCCCGCACCATCGAGGAGTTTCAGCAGACCGAGCTGGTGATCGCGCCCTCCATCCTCACCGAGGGCAAGCTGTTTCAGCGGGAGCAGCAGGTCGGGATGGCCCGCTGAGGTGAGCGGCTGGGGGCGCAGATGAGCACCACTGCCCTCCCTCCCTCGAGCCGAGCCGGGCCCGACCCGGGGTTCGCCTCCGGCACCGACACGATCCTGGTCTTGGACTTCGGCTCCCAGTACACCCAGCTGATCGCCCGCCGGATCCGCGAGCTCAACGTCTACTGCGAGCTGGTGGCCGGCGACGCCGCCGTCGGCGACATCGCCGGGCGGCGGCCGCGAGGCCTGGTGCTGAGTGGCGGACCCTCCAGCGTCTACGATCCCGGCGCCCTCCACCCCGACCGCGGGATCTACGACCTCGGGATCCCCATCCTCGGCATCTGCTATGGGATGCAGTTGCTGGCCCACGACCTCGGCGGCCGGGTGAGGCCCTCGCAGAGCCGCGAATACGGACTGGCCTCGGTGGTGGTTGACGGTGACGACGGCCTCTTCGCTGGCCTGCCCACCGAGATGCCGGTCTGGATGAGCCACGGCGATGTCATCGAGGAGATGCCCGAAGGCTTTCGCGCGGTGGCCCACACCGTCAACAGCCCGGTCGCGGCGATGATCGGCCCCGGGGACCGGGTGGGCCTGCAGTTCCACCCCGAGGTAGCCCACACCCCCAAGGGGATGGAGTTGCTCCGCAACTTTCTCTATGGGAAGTGCGGCTGCAGCGGCACCTGGGAGCCCCAGGGCTTCGTCGATCAGACGGTCTGGGAAATCCGCCAGCGGGTGGGCTCGGAGCCGGTCATCTGCGCCCTCTCCGGGGGGGTCGACTCCGCCGTCGCGGCCACCCTGGTCCACCGGGCAGTGGGCGATCAGCTCACCTGCATCTTCGTGGACAACGGACTGCTCCGCCGCGGTGAGGCCGACCGGGTCATCGACGTGCTCACCCGAAGCATGAGGATGCGGATCCTCCGAGTGGAGGCCGAGGAGCGCTTCCTCAACGCCCTCAGCGGGGTCACCGATCCAGAGGAGAAGCGCCGCATCGTGGGTCGGGAATTCATCGCCGCCTTCGAGGAGGAGACCAGCCGGCTGGGTGGGGTTTCCTTTCTGGCGCAGGGAACGCTCTATCCCGACG
>PLTL01000095.1 GCA_003164475.1 Candidatus Dormiibacterota bacterium
AGCACCCCCTGGACGACCATCGTGGAGATCGTGGTCATCCTGACCGCGGGCACGGTGATCATCATGTGGTTCGGGGAGCTGATCACCGAGTACGGGCTCGGCAACGGGGTCTCGATCATCATCATGGCGGGGATCCTGGGGCAGATCCCCGGGAGCATCCTGGCCTTCACCAACGGTGGCACCGCGCAGACTTTCACCATCTTCATGTTCGCGGTGATCGGGATCGTGGTCGCGGCCGGGATCATCTTCGTGCAGCAGGCCACTCGAAAGATCCCCATTCAGTCGGCCCAGCGCGTGGTGGGACGGCAGGTCTACCAGGGGCGCAGCAGCTTTCTGCCGCTGCGGGTGAATCAGGCCGGGGTGATCCCCATCATCTTCGCCATCTCGATCATGTTCTTCCCCACGATATTCGGCAATTTCTTCACCCCGGCCGCGGGTGCCAAGGCCAGCTTCATCGGCCAACTGGCGACCTGGATCCACACCAACTGGAACCCCTTCGGGCCTATCGTCTGGGTGGACATCGGATACGAGGTGATTTACTTTGCCCTGATCATGGGCTTCACCTTCTTCTACACCTCGGTGACCTTCGACCCGGAGGATGCCGCCGACAACCTGAAGAAGAGTGCCACCTTCATTCCGGGCATCCGCCCCGGTCGGGCCACCGCGCAATACCTGGCCCGAGTGATGAGCCGGATAACCCTGGCGGCGGCCATCTTCTTGGGAGTCATCACGGTGGTGCTGCCGATCGCCACCGCCCTGCTCACCGGGCAGCAGCCGAGTTCGGGCCTGTACCTGGGAGGGACCGCGGTACTGATCGTGGTGGGGGTGTCGCTGGATACCATGAAACAGCTGGAAACCCAGCTCTTGATGCGACAGTACCGGGGGTTCATCCATTGACAGTGGTCAGCGGGGCAGCTCGGGGGGCGCGGCACAATCTCGTCATCGTGGGCCCGGCCGGTTCGGGCAAGGGCACCCAGGCGGCGTTCCTGAAGCGATCCCTCGGGGTGGAGCACCTGGCCACCGGGGACATGCTCCGCGAGGAGCGCGCCCGGGGGACCGAACTGGGGCAGAGGGTGGTCTCGTACCTTGACGCGGGCAAGCTGGTGCCAGACGACGTGATCGTGGCCATGATCCGGCAGCGCCTCGAGGAGACCCCGGCCGGCGCCGGGTTCGTGCTGGACGGATTCCCGCGCACGGTCGCTCAGGCTCGGTCCCTCCAAGAAATGCTGGCCGACCTGGGACGTCCCCTGGACCTGGTGATCGTGCTGGAGGTGCCCACCGACGACCTGGTTGCCCGGCTGGCACGCAGGGCCGTGCTCGAGAAGCGTGGCGACGACACGCCGTCGGCGATCGCTGAGCGGCTGCGGCTCTACCACGAGCAGACCGAGCCGGTGCTGGACTACCTCGGCCAGACCGTCCCCACGGTCAGGTTGGATGGAACCAGGTCGATTGAGCAGACCAACCAGCTGCTACTCGAGGCGATTGGATGATCACCCTGAAACGCCGCCAGGAGGTCGACCTGATGCGCCGGGCGGGCCGGATGCTCGCCGAGGTACTCGACCATCTGGCCTCCCTGGTCCGGCCAGGGATCACCCCGACCGAGATAGACCGCGTCGCCAACCGAGAGATCCGCCGTCGCGACTGCTTTCCTGGCTTCCTGGGCTATGACGGTTTCCCCAAGCATCTCTGTGTCTCGGTCAACCAGCAGGTGGTGCACGGGATCCCCGACGGCAGGCGAGTCGTCGAAGGCGACTTGGTCAGCCTGGACTGCGGGCTCATCTACCAGGGCTGGTGGGCGGATGCCGGGCTCACCGTCGGGTGTGGAGAGGTGGATCCCGAGGCGGCCCGCCTGATGCGGGTGACCCGGGAAGCGTTGGAGCTGGGGGTCAAGGCGGCCGTGCCCGGCAATCACATTGGCGACATCGGCCATGCTGTCCAGACCCATGTGGAGGGCAATGGGTTCTCGGTGGTGCGCGGCTACACCGGTCACGGCATCGGCCGGGACATGCACGAAGACCCCGAGGTTCCCAACCACGGTGCCCCGGGGCGTGGGCTCGAGATCCGGTCCGGGCTCTGCCTTGCCATTGAGCCGATCGTCAACGAGGGGCTGCCCGCCACCGCGGTGGGGCCGGATGGATGGACGGTGGTCACCACCGATGGCAGGCGCTCGTGTTACTTCGAGCACACCATCGCGGTGGGCGATGATGGCCCCGAGATCCTCACCTGCCTGGAGGGGGCCGTCTAGGTGGCCTTCAGCTCCCCCCACATCGGCTATACTTTCCCGCGGGCGAAGCTCGCTCGGTGTTCGCGTGCCCATCACCATGAATGACCCCGGCGGTCTCCGGGGCAGGGTCCTTGAGCCTCTGCCGAACTCGCTCTTCAGGGTGGAGTTGGAGAGTGGGAGCAAGGTGGTGGCCCACGCGGCAGGACGGGCCCGTCTGGCGAGCGTGCGTCTACTACCCGGTGATCGGGTTCTGGTCGAGCTGTCGACCACCGATCCGGGGCGAGGGCGGATTTTGGCCCGTCTGGTCTGATGAGTGGTTCAGCGGCAGGGAGCGTGGCATGAAGGTCCGGGCCTCGGTAAAGAAGATCTGCGACAAGTGCAAGATCGTCCGCCGCGGAGGCACGGTACGGGTCATCTGCGAGAACCCCAAGCACAAGCAGCGGCAAGGTTGAGGCTGGAGGACTGATGGCCCGGATCGCCGGCGTTGATCTCCCTCGGGGCAAGCGGATCGAGGTGGCGCTCACCTACGTCTACGGTATCGGCCTCTCCACCAGCCACAAACTGCTGCGGATTGCCCAGATCGACCAGGACATCAAGACCGATGACCTCACCGAGACCCAGGTGGTGCGGCTCCGGGACGTGATCGCCAAGGAGCTGCCGGGTCGGGTGGAGGGCGACCTGCGCCGCCAGGTGGCGCTCAACATCAAGCGCCTCATGGAGATCGGCACCTACCGGGGGCTCCGCCACCGCCGGGGGTTGCCGGTCAGGGGCCAGCGGACCCGAACCAACGCCAGGTCGAGGCGAGGGCCGCGAAAGACCGTGGGCGTGCGGCGGAAGAAGGGCAAGTGACGGTAGGCCGGCCGCTGGGGCCCGTGGGCCGTCAGGTCAGGAGCTGAATTGGCGAAGAAGAAGAAGGTGGTGCGGACTAGGCGCCGGGAGCGCAAGAACATCGCGGTCGGCCGCGCCCACGTGTTCAGCACCTTCAACAACACCATCGTGACCCTCACCGACCCCGCCGGTAACGTGATCGCTTGGGGCAGTGCTGGCTCTTCGGGGTTCAAGGGCTCACGCAAGAGCACCCCCTTCGCGGCCCAGGTCACCGCAGAGAGTGCTGCCAAGCGGGCGATGGAGCACGGGCTGAAGGCGGTCGAGGTGCTGGTCAAGGGTCCCGGCGCGGGGCGCGAGGCCGCCATCCGATCTCTGCAGGCGGCCGGGCTCGAGGTGAGCTCGATCAGTGACGTCACCCCGGTCCCCCACAACGGCTGCCGTCCTCCCAAGCGGCGTCGGGTCTGAGGAGCAAGTCAAGATGGCGAATCCCCATCCGCCGGTGTGTCGGCTCTGCCGTCGGGAGGGCGTCAAGCTTTTCCTCAAGGGTGACAAGTGCGTCGGCGACCGCTGCACCTTCACCAAGAGGAATGCCACCCCGCCCGGCCAGCACGGGCTCTCCCGGAGGCGGCGGATCAGTGAGTACGGCATCCAGCTGAGGGCGAAGCAGCGGGGCCGCCGGATCTACGGAGTTCTGGAGACCCAGTTCCACAACTACTTCGACGCCGCCGCCACCCGTAAGGGGGTCACCGGTACCGTCCTCCTGCAGATGCTGGAACAGCGCCTGGACAACGTGGTCTACCGGGCCGGCTTCGCTTCTTCACGGCGGGAGGCACGCCAGTTGGTCTCCCACCGCCACTTCAAGGTGGACGGCAGGGCCGTCAACATCCCCTCCTTCCAGGTGAAGGCCGGTCAGGTGATCACGGTGCGGGACCGCAGCCGTGACCTGGAGCCGATTCGGCGTTCACTGGAGGCACGGGGTGGGCAGAACCTTCCCGATTGGCTGACCCTGGCCCCCGAGGAGCGTCGGGTGGACATCACTCGGCCGCCGGAGCGGCAGGAGATGGAAACCAGCATCGACGAGCAGCTCATCGTCGAGTACTACTCCCGATAGCCCAGGGCCGTGGGCTAGCTACCAACGAGGACATTGCCAGTTATGCCAGAGACCGCGATTCAGCCAACCGTCCACGAGGTGGAGACGTCCGCCAATCACGGGCGGTTCGAGATCGAGCCGCTCGAGGCGGGCTACGGAACCACCCTGGGCAACTCGCTTCGCCGCGTGCTGCTCTCGTCGCTCACCGGGGCGGCGGTGACGGCGGTGTCTATCGAGGGGGTGGCCCACGAGTTTTCCAGTCTCAAGTACGTGAAGGAGGACGTGGGCGAGATCCTGCTCAACATCAAGCAGCTCAGCCTGGTCTGCCACAACCCCGACGGGGCCCACCTCTCTCTGGACGTGCAGGGTGGGCGGACGGTGACTGCGGCTGCCATCGCGCCCAATGCCGACGTCGAGATCGCCAACCGTGACCTCTACCTCTGCACCCTGGATGGCGACCAGGCCAAGCTGCGCATGGACCTGACCGTGGAGCTGGGCAAGGGCTACTCTCCCGCCGAGCGCAACAAGAAGGAGGGCCAGCCGATCGGGGTGATTGCGGTCGACGCCATCTTCACCCCGGTAGCCAAGGCCAACTTCATGGTCGAAAAGACCAGGGTCGGTCAGGACACCGACTGGGAGAAGTTGATCCTCGAGGTCTGGACCAACGGAACCATCCCTCCGGTCGAGGCGGTGAGCCGGGCGGCCGAGTACTACATGCGCCACCTGAAGCTGTTCGCGAGTTTCGGCGAGAGCCTGACCGAGACCATCATCGGGGCGACGGTGGGGACGGACCTGAAGAGCCGCTTGGCCGACGTGCCGGTGGAGGAGTTGGAGTTGAGTGTTCGGGCCCTCAACTGCCTCAAGGCCAACGACATAACCAAGCTGGGCGAGCTCCTGGCGCTGCGGGTTGAGGAGTTGCTAGCGCTGCGCAACTTCGGCAGCAAGTCCCTGGACGAGATCAAGCAGAAGTTGGTCCTGCGTGGCTTCGTCCAGGCCGATGAGGTCGACGAGCTCTTTGCGTCGGGAGACCGGTAGCAGGCGATGCGTCATCTCAAGGCCGGCCGCAAGCTGGGGCGCACCTCCGCCCATCGGATCGCGCTGACGCGGAACCTCACGACCGCACTGCTGGAGCATGGGCGGATCGAGACCACGGAGGCCAAGGCCAAGGAACTGCGGCGGTGGGTCGAGCGCATCGTCACGACGGCCAAGAGCGACGACGTGGCGGCCCGGCGCCGGGTGGCGGCCGTCGTCTACCGCGAGGAGGTGGCGGCCAAGCTGTTCAGTCAGTACGCCGAGCGCTACCGCGAGCGCCCGGGCGGCTACACCCGCATCGTCCGCCGGGGCCCCCGACTGGGGGACGGCGCCACGGTGGTGGTGATGGAGATGGTGGACTAGTGGCGGGTCCGGCTGCGGCGGGCTACCGGCTGGTGATCGCCTATGACGGCACCCGCTATCACGGCTGGCAGGCCCAGCCTCAGGTCGCGACCGTCGAGGGTGAGCTGAGCCGGGCGCTGGCCGAGCTGACCCAGGAGCGCCCGGTGATCAGCGCCGCGGGGCGGACGGACGCCGGGGCTCACGCCCATGGCCAGGTGGTCTCCTTCAGCCTCTCGTCCGAGTGGAGCGCCGAGGCGCTGAAGGGGGGATGCAACGCCCGCCTCCCGGAGGATATCGGGGTGCTGGAGGCGGCCATGGTGGGGGTGGATTTCCATGCCCGCTGGCAGGCCTGGCGGCGGACCTATCGCTATCTGTTCCGCGAGTCCGCGGCACCGGCCCCGGTGGGCCGGCAGTACGAGTGGAGGCTAAGCGGTCCCCTGGAGCTGGCCCCGATGGAGCAGGCAGCCAGGCTGCTGGTGGGAAGTCACGATTTCGGGGCCTTCGGCAGGAGCCCTCGGGTGGGAGGGTCGACGGTCCGGACAGTTGATCGAGCTGAGTTAGCTTGGAGTGCGGGCAGGATCACCCTGGAGGTGCGCGCAGACGCCTTCCTCCGGGGGATGATGCGCAACTTCGCAGGAGCCCTGGTGGCGGTGGGCCGGGGACGTGCCCGAGTTGCGGACCTGGCCCAGGCGCTGGCCGGCGCAGAGCTCTACCATGCCCCCTGGCCGATGGCGCCGGCCCACGGGCTGCACCAGTGGCAGGTGGAATACCGCCCCCTTGAGAAGGAGAGGTTGGCAGCATGAGCGCGGTGGCGCAGCGCAGCTTCGTGGCCGTCGAGCATCCGGGAGGGGACGATTGGCTGCTGGTGGACGCCCGCGGCGAGACGCTGGGCCGACTGGCGGTGAACCTGGCCCGAGTGCTGCGGGGCAAGCATCGTCCCACCTACACTCCCCACGCCCTCTGCGGCGATCAGGTGGTGGTGATCAACGCCGCCGAGATTGTGGTGACCGGAGCCAAGCGCACCGACAA
Organism: Candidatus Dormiibacterota bacterium; assembly: GCA_003164475.1. Next base: position 6,546 of record PLTL01000095.1, read on the forward strand.
GATCTACGACCGCTACAGCGGCTACCCGGGAGGGCGTCGGGAGCGGACCTACCAGGAACTGGTTGACCGCGATCCCACGGCGCCGCTACGGGAGGCTGTGCGGGGCATGCTCCAGCACAACAATCTGGGCGACCGGCAGCTCCGCAGGCTGAAGATCTACCCTGGTGCGGAGCATCCCCACGAGGCCCAGCAGCCGGTGGGCGTCAGGTTCGGCGACCATGGAGAGGTAGTCAGACTGTGAGCGATCAGGACCCGACCCGCTATGCCTACGGCACCGGTCGACGGAAGACCGCGGTGGCGCGGGTGCGGATCTACCCTGGGGAGGGCACGGCCGTGATCAATGACCGGGAGCCACTCCGGCACTTTGGCCGCCGCGAACTGGAGGAGGCCGCTCTCCGCCCGCTCAAGGTGGCGGGGATGGCAGACCGCTTCAGGGTGTCGGTCAAGGTCGTGGGCGGCGGAGTATCAGGTCAGGCGGGCGCGGTGGCCCACGGGCTGGCCCGGGCGCTCTGTTCCTGGGATGCAGAACTGAGAGGACCGCTGAAGGCGGCGGGCCTGATGACCAGGGATCCTCGCATGAAGGAGAGGAAGAAGCCTGGACTGAAGCGAGCTCGCAAGGCTCCTCAGTACACCAAGCGCTGAAACCACTCTCACACCGACCCGTTCCACTACCAGTCCCATCGCGTTGGTGGGATTCGAATTCAGCTGGGGATTGAGATGGCCAAGGACTTGCGCGGGCGAGGCTTCCTGGCTGTTACGGACCTCAGCCAGCCGGAGACGCTGGGGCTGCTGGAGACGGCCTCCTGGCTGAAGCGCGGCTTGGCCTTGGGCGCTCGACGTGCCAGGCGCTCGGTGGCGACCATCCTCCTGCGGGTGAACAACGGCTCCAGGGTCTGCTTCAAGTCCGAGGTGCATCGGTTCAGGGGACCACCCGATGGCCCTGTTCGACCGGGAGATGGACATGAGCCGCCGAGAGGTGGTTTCTGCCAGGTGGCCAGCTCGGTCCTGGCCCAGTCGGCGCCGCTGCTGGCGGTGTTCCGTCCCGCGGACCAAGGGCCATGACCTCGCTGCCGGCGATGGCGGCGGCGGGCGTTGCGGTTGCGGGGCTCAACCTCGGCGAGGCGGCCCGGGTCCTGCTCCAGACGGTGGGCTGGCGGACCGTTCTCGACGTGCTGATCATCTCCTTCCTGGTGTACCGACTGCTGGTGCTGATCCGGGGTACCCAGGCGGTCCAGTTGCTCTTGGGTCTGCTCATGATCGGGGTGCTTGGCGCCGTCGCCATAATCCTCAACCTGCCGGCGCTCAAGTTCGTCTTCGTCAACGGGGGCGAGGTGATCCTGATCGCGGCGGTGATCCTCTTCCAACCCGAGCTCCGCCGGGCCCTGGACCAGATGGGCAGTCTGGGCCGGATCCGTCCCGGCCTCCTCGCCCCGGAGACCGCGGAGCTCAGGCGTGACGTCGATGAGCTGGTCCGGGCCACGATGCGCCTGGCCGAGGGCTCCACCGGAGCCTTGATCGTCATCCACGGGGACATCGGGCTGGAGGAGATCGCGGCGACCGGGGTGCGGATGGACGCCATCCTCAGCGCGGAGACCCTGGTCACGGTCTTCACCTATCGATCTCCACTCCACGACGGCGCCGCCCTAGTGCGGTCGGGGCGG
>PLTL01000036.1 GCA_003164475.1 Candidatus Dormiibacterota bacterium
GCAGTTTAGCTCGGTTATGGATGGGACCCGATCCCACTCTAGTGCACCCTTCACACCTACGAGCAGAAGGGTCTCTCCCAAGCTTGCCGGCGGACAACCGCACCCCGTGCCGCCTTACCATCTGTGTCAGTCGTCTTGAACTCGTCTGCGGCTCCCGCCATCACCACGGCATCCTGTACACGTAACCATCCGGATCCACAGCCACGCAGAACGGGCCTGCCGCACACGAGATGGACGAGGGACCACTGTCCAGAGACCCGTCGATCCCGATCTGCGTCGGCACGGACCACGACGTTCCGTCATACGTCATCACCTGCCCGAACTGGTCCACGGCCGCACAGAAGTCATCGCTCGAGCACGACACCGCCCTGATGTTATCCCCCCGCGTATAGGTGCCAACGTCGAGGATCCCGATCGACCAGGAACGTCCCTTGTACATCATCATCGTCGGAATCGAGGTCCCAGAGTAGCTCACCAGGACGCAGAGGCTGCTGCTCGCGCAGGTGAAGGGCCCGCCCTCGCCGTCTACATGGACATGGACCGTTGACCGCGATGTACCGTTGTACAGTGTCACCGTCGACGAGCCATCAAAGACGGCGCAGAAGCTCGCAGTCGGACACGAGACCTGACTTGCTATGTCGACGCCCAGCAAGGGCGCGCTGAAGTCAGCCAGAACCGTGCAGAAGGGCTCTAGCGGACACCCTGCCGGCTCGATACCCAGTATGGGCGCGGCTGGCGATGACCATGAGTGGCCGTTGTAGGTCATCACCTCCCCGCCATACAACTCCCATGCGACGCAGAAGGTGATGGTTGGGCACGAGACACTTCCGAGATCGGAGTCGGAATTGGGGACTGTCGCTTCAGACCACGATCTGCCATTGTACGTGACGATGCCGCCGTCGCCGACGGCGGCACAGAACGTGCTGCTCGGACAGGAGACCGATCGCAGGCTGACACCATCATCGACGGCAATGGGCCCAGACCACGTGGGGGTCGCATTATTGTCAGCAGGCACCTCGCGCATGGTTAGCACGTCGCCACCGAAGACCAACACGGCGCAGAAGTTGGTGCTGGCGCAGGAGACGGCCATCAACTGCATGCCCCGATCGATGTCCTTGGGCATCGACCAGAGGCCTCCATCGAAGAGCGCTGCCTGTGAGCCCGCGATGGCGACGCAGAAGCTGCTGCTCGTGCAGGAGATCGCTCCCTCCCCGTTACCGGTGTCTGGCCAGAGTACGAACGGCGATGAGACGGACCAGGAATCGCCATCGTAGGTATCCACCACAGTGCCCCGGCTTCCGCCGTCGTCCGATAGGACCGTCGCGTCGACAGCGGAACAGAATCTGCTGCTCGGGCAGGAAACAGAGAGCTCTGAGCTCCAACCCGTCTCGGCTGATGCCGACCATGAGTGCCCGTTGTACGTCTCGACGGCCGTGCCCACCATGCACGTCGTGCGGCTCCAGCACGAGATAAGCCCAGAGTTCGCGGGCCCGTATATCGGCGCGGACCACGAGCGTCCGTTGAATGTTACGATGGTGCCGTCGTCGCGGTCGACCGCGGCGCAGAAGGTCGGCGTGGGACAGGATAGGGACACATGGATTGTTCCTCCTGAGACCGACCCGAAGATGGCGGTCGGCGATGCCCACGAGTGACCGTTGAACACGACTGCATTGCCGCTGGTGTCGAGGGCTACGCAGAGGTTGCTTGTCGGGCAGGAGACGGACTCGAGATGGCCTCCGGGGTCGATCGCCAATGGTGACGCCCACGAGCTTCCGGCGTACACGATGGCGTTGGCGTTGCCATCTACCGCAACACACCATTTACTCGACGCGCACGAGATCGCCGGGGGGCGAAGGTAACTCGACTCGGTCTCGGTGTCGATCGCGGTCGGGGCTGACCAGACGGCGACTTGTTGCTGCATTTGGGTACCAGATTGGGTCGAGGGCGCGGACCCAGACGAACCTTCAGCAGGGCGGCCTGGTAGGGCATGGGCCAGGGCCAGGCCTCCGGCGGCTGCGATCAGCACGACCCCCGCGGCGACAGCCAGCGCCTTGTGGGTGACACCACGACGGATGATCCTGGCCATGGGCTGCCTGTGAGGGGCTGGCCGAGCCGTTGCGCCCGGGAGAGACCGGGCGCCGGTGAGCTGGGCGTGAAGAGTAGGAGGCAGGCTGGTCCCGGGAGCCGGCTGAAGAGTCCGGGGCAGGCCGATCGTGGCAATGCCGCCCAGGATCTCGACCGGGCGGGTGAGCGCGCTGGCCATCGTCCGGCAATCGACGCAGTGGCGCATGTGGTGATCCACGGAGGTTCGCTGTTCGGGGGTCAGTTCGCGGACACCCGCGGGTACCATCGCGGAGAGCGTGGGGCAGTGCGTCCTGCGGCGGGCCACCAACAGGTAGCGGACGGCATTGCCGAGCGCTTCCTTGGCCCGGCTGACCAGGACCGCGGCATGCCCGGGGTCGATGCCGAGGACAGCTGCCACCTCGGGGGTGGTGAGCTGCTGTCTGACGGTCAGGTCCAGCACCGCGTACTGGCGCGGCTCCAGGCTGGCGGCTGCGCTCCAGACCAGGGCGGCAGCCTCCTTCGACGTCAGCTGGTCCTCCGGGCCCGGGGCTGGGTTCGCCAGATCAAGCCTCTGGTCGATGTCGTCAGCGGGATGGCGCTGACGCTGTTCGTCAAGGGCCGTGTGGCTCGCGATGCTGAACAGCCAGCTCCGCACCCGGCTGGGGTCGCGCAGCCCCGCGCGCCGCTCGAAGGCCTTCAGGAAGGTCATCTGGGTCAGGTCCTCCGCCAGGGCGGGGTCCCGCGTGGTGCGGAGGAGGAAGTCGTGGATGGCCGGGGCATGACGCTGGTACAGCTCACCGAGGGCGTCGGTGTCGCCGTTCAGGACGACACGGGTGGCGAGATCGCTATCGGAGATCACGGCAATGCTCCCTTCCAGAGTCCGCGCCCACCAGAGACGGGTGTGGAGTGCTGGCGTAGGTGGCGGCGACGCGCCGAGCACGACGCTCGAAAGGTGCTCTCTGCCCGGTGATCCACTGGAGCCTCCTCTGCGGGTGGGGTCCCGCTTTCAATTTCAGGAGATGAGACGAGCCAGCGGGCGCCGGATAACGCTCTGACCCTGGCGCAGCGGGGAGCCCGGCCCCTCCCGAGCAGCCTCTCGCGGGCCGCGAACTCCCAAGATCAGCCCCCGGCAGTGCGTGCATCGCCGCCCAGCCTAAGCGGCGATCAAGAGCACGGCAGCGACGGTGGGTGACGGATCGGTGACACGCCGCGGCGGAGTGGGCTGCCACAGCTATCGCAGAACATCACCTACACCACTTCGATGGGGACAAGCCTCCGCGGACCCCTCCGTCCGACGGTCGATACGCGCAGCGGCAGGACCGTAGGGCGGCGTGTCGCCCATCTCCCGTGCTGCGGCTGCCTCCCGCAATCTCACCCGTTTGGCGCTTGCGAGACGTCCTCTGTACGCCAACCTCGCAGTGAGCCCATGAGACAGGACGCCGACAAGACCACGACTGAGTTTCGACTGGTAGAAGGGCCGAGGGCGGTTCACCTCGACGGTCGAAGGCTCGAAGGCGGGACGGTAAATCCAGGCTATGCCTTCGCGGACGGGGTCGGGGTCGGGGATACCCTCGGTGAGGGCGTCGGTGTCGGTGAGGGTGAGGGGGTCGGAGAGGGTGTCGGCGTCGGTCTCGGTGAAGGTGTGGGCGACGGAGTGGGGGTGGGCGTCACCGTTGGTGTTGGGATGGGCGGCGGGGTTGGCGGCGGCGTTGGTGCCGGAGTGGGCAGCGGTGTTGGCGGCGGCGTTGAAGATGGGCTCGGCAGCGGTGTCGGTGCTGGTGTCGGTGTCGACGGAGGCGGCAGGAAGGTCCAACTCTCGGGCGGGCACGTGCCCGCCGTGCTCACCGACCGGTGCAACCCCGTGGCCGTGGCGATGTCGCTCTCGACAGCGGGTGTGGTGATGTCGACGGAGAGGGCTAGCTGCGTATCCCCGGCGTCGTTGATGCCAACCACCTCGCCCTGGGCATCGACGGTCGGCCCGCCGGAATCACCCGGCTTCAATCCCGCTGTCAACTCGAGCCAGTCGGTGACATGGATCGGGTCAGAGTTGGATATTCCCTGCCAGTAGAGGGAGAGGTCCTGGGTCACTGACATCGGCGCCGCCGACAGGATGCCCAGGGCAAGCCCGACCCCGGCCACCTGCTCGCCGGCGCTCGGAGGGGAGGCGGCCCGAGGCAGGGCTGAAGCATTCACGCCGGGAACCTCGACGATGGCCACATCGTTACGGGTGTCATAGAGGACCACCACCGCGCCGTGGGGCTCCCCGGTCATCTCGCCATCGACCTCGCTCAGGTCGTTGTCGGCGGTGACCTGGGTTGCCCCGCTGACCACGTGGGCGGCGGTGAGGTAGTAGTCACCACCAATTGGCCAAGCGCTTCCCATGGCACCATCGACATAGCAACTCCCCGTCTGGTTCAGCTCGATGATCGAAGCGATCGCCGTTCTGACTCCCGCCGTGTTCATTCCAGCGGGGGCGTCTGGCAGGGAGCGGGGCGCCGCGGAGGGCGGGGTGGGAACGGCGGCGGCCGTCGGGGGCGTCCAGGGCATCACCGGTGGGGTGGGGAACGGCGGTGCGGCCGGCGTCGCCACCGGGATGGGAGTGGGCGACGCCGGAGAGGGCGTCGAAGTGCCGCCTGACGGGTTCCGGGGCTGATCCGAGGGCAACTGCATCGACTGGGTGGAGACACCCGACGAGGCCGCGGGGCTCGCGCTCGTCGTCCTCAGGCCCACCGCCATGGCGGCGAGTGCCACCGCCAACAGCCCCACCAACGTCACCACGACGGGATCGGAGCGGCGGGGCGGGGCCGGGGATGGGCCAGAGGGGATCTGCGTCTCACCAGTCTGCATGCCAACCGATCCTCTCGATCGCATCGTTCGCTAACAGGACAGTCACCGTAGTGCCCCAGCAGATTCGCGCTGACGCAAACTCGATGTCGACGACCGCGCCTTATGGCTTTTCAAGGGCGTAAGCGGAACCACTGACCCCGACGGCGACGATGGCACCGAGATCGGGGTCGTACTCAAGCGACGCGATATCTGCTGGAGTGCCTGCGGGAAGGTTGGACAGCGCGCGTCCATCCCACACCAACGTGCTTTGCTGGCAGGACACCATGCTGGAGCAGCTCAGGTCTTCGATGAAGGCCGCGTCGCCGTCGCCGGTGTCGAAGGCCGCCGCGACGACATCGTGTGGTGGAGACGACGCTTGCGTTGCCATTGAAGTGCCGTTCCACGTGTACATCTCGTCGGGTGCACAACCGCCCGCACAGCCGTCCTCGCTCCACTGGTCCTGGAGGAACATGAGGGTGTCCGACGCTGCATCAAACACGGCTGGGGTCGGATCGTCCGTGTCATAGACGCCCGTGACGCTCACTCCGGTATCCCGCCAGCCGGCCGGTGCGCTCCACGTCCAGACATCCTGCTCCTGCGGGATGTCGTCCACCTGAGTCTCGCTGTCGGCCCCGAGGATCACGACCGAGTCGCTCTCCGGGTCGAAGCCCACGATCGAATTCGCGAAGAGCGGATACGCCACGGAGTCCGTTGTCTCGCTGATCGGCGTGTAGTGCCATGGACCCCACACCCCGTGAGTCCACTCCGCCACGGCCACCTCCCCGCCACATCCTCCGCTGCCCAGTCCCTCCGCGAGGGCAAGGTAGTCGCCGTTGCCTGCGCTGAACAGGGC
>PLTL01000101.1:0-729 GCA_003164475.1 Candidatus Dormiibacterota bacterium
AAAACGATGATTTTGTCTAGTTAGCTGGTATCCTGGCCGCCGTGGCCGCCCCCCCTCCCCGCATCCCCCTCTCTGAGGCCATCGACGAGTTCCTCTCCTGGCAGGAGCTCGACCGCCACCGCAGCCCCGGGACGATCCGCGAGTACCGCCGGGACCTNNCGCCTTCGCCGGCGGCGACCAGGGCGTCCCCGATGTCGCCAGCGTCGACCGCGACCTCCTCCGCGCCTACCAGCGCCACCTCGCCCGCCTCCAGGTCGGTCACCGCCGCGCCGCCGGACCCCTGGCGGTGGCCACCCGCACCCGGCGGCTGGTGTCCCTGCGCAGCTTCCTGCGCTTCTCTGCCCGGGAGGAGTGGCTCCCCGGCGACNNGGACGACCATCGACCTGCCCCGGCTCCCCGAGCGCCTCCCCAAGCCGCTCGAGGCCGACGACCGTGACCGCCTGCTCCGGGCCCTTCCCGCCGGGACCGTCGCCGAGAAACGAGACCGGGCTCTCATCGGCTTCCTCCTCTCCACCGGCTGCCGGATCTCCGAGGCCCTCGCCCTCGATCGGACCGACTGGCGCCGCGACCGGGTCACGGTCCGCGGCAAGGGCGACCGCGAGCGGGTCGTCATGGTCACGGCGCGGGCTCACCAGGCAATGCACGACTATCTGGCCGCCCGCGCGGACCCCTCCCCCGCCCTCTTTGTGAGCTTCCAGCCGGCTTCCCGGGGCTCCCGGGACAATCGCC
>PLTL01000101.1:812-8644 GCA_003164475.1 Candidatus Dormiibacterota bacterium
CGCGGGGCTGTAGTGGCACGACTGGGTAGATCGCGGCAATAAGCTGAACGTTCCGGACCCATGACACTGCGGCAATCAGACGCCTCTAGCAGGCCCTCGCCAGAAGGCGCGGGGGCTCGGCCCGCGCTAGCCCCGCACCCCCGCACTTCTCAGTCGCGGACTCGACTGCCGTTGCCGACGTTCACGAGCCCGACGGAGAGTCCACGGCGGCGATAGAGATCGAATATCGATTGCCTAGTCGAAAGCTTCCCCGCCTGGCTTCGGAGAAGAGAAGAGGCTTGTTGACCTGCATCCAACGCCGCAAGGTGTCGACTGATGGTTGAACCTCCGCAGGCAGTCCCTCGGAGATCTGCTCGGCGGACATCGAGTCGCACGCGGTAGCAAGCAGGCGAAGGACTGCTGAGGGAATACTGCGCTTGTCGGGCGGTGGAACGAGGCAGGCGAACAGCTGGTTCTGGGCAGAGTTGACGGCTCGCTGTGCCTCGGCATACTGCTCCATGAACCCTTCGCCAAAGCGACCAGCGACGGTGCGAATGGCCTCACGGCGCTCGGTCGGTTGGCGGCGGTAGAGGAAGACCCCACTGACGATGACGGCTGCCAGAAGGAGCAACGCCACTGGTCCGACCTTCCCGTAGGCCCACTTGGTTGCTGCCCCGGCGGCGTAAACGGGAGCGGCGGGCACCATGATGATGCCCTGAATCTGGTACTCACCGGCTCGAAGGTCAATAGCCGCAATGAGCGCGTCGCTGAACTGGCGAGAATAGGAGATACCTAGCGGGGCGAAGTGGTGGTGGTTGCCAGTCAAGAGAATACACGGCGACAAGAGAGCAGCAAGCGCAGCAGCCGGGTAATCGCCGAAGTCGAGGTCCCCAACGGCGATCGCGCGGTGGTCGAGGCAACGAACACTCTCGGGCAAGCTGACGACGGAGATGTGCGGCAGCCAGTCGTTGCCGAACATGCTGTGGAGACGGCCTACGGGTACGCGCAGTTGGTCAGCGAAGCGGTCCAGGCGCTCCCAGGTTTCGTCGAGGGTCTCCTTCTCTATGAAGATCCTAGTGCGGCCCTCTTGGGCAGCCAGGATGCTTCGGGGAGGCCGTCCAGTGTGGAGCTGAATTCCTAGCCCGGTGCGCACACACGACGTGTCGAGCACGCAGGGGATCGGCCCTCGGCCCACCTCGGCGAGGAAGGCGGAGCGACGCAGATACTCCGGGTGTCGGTGAGAGAGTTGTCGAGCGTCGTTCTCCATGCCGAAATCTTACCGACACCGGCTCGAGCCGCGGCGTGGAGAGGTACGACGCCTCCGATCAGCCGCTGCCGGCTGGGTGCGGTCGGCGATCCACGTCTAGCGCGCCGCCAGCTTCTTAAGGTCGACGAAGAGATCGGGGCGAAGCTTCGCGGCTCTCTTGCCCGTCACCCGCGCATCCCCCGGCGGGGTCAGGCACGCCAGCCACCCCCGTGTCTCATCCCGCGTGTTCGACCCAGCCTGGCTGTTCAGGGCGCCTGACGCCTGACAGTTTCGTGACCGTTTTCACTGACAGTTTGGGTGCTCCTTGAGCTTGTCAGTTTCGTGCACCCTCACACCACGTCAGAAGCGTCTCGACGGGATGCGCCGTCACCGAGTATCGTTGGTTCGGCATAACGGTCTCGCCTCCAGCGGGTGAATTCGTCTTTGCGTCACGGCGTCTCAGCGCCGACGATTACTGCTCTTCGAAGCCGTGAGACAGGAGGTGCAGCGATTGCGCGTTCTCACTCACCGTGCGGACGATGTCTTCCGGGAAACCGTCCGGGTTGGTCGCATGGACCTCCAGCGTCACGTCGACCTCGGTCCCGACGAGCGTCGTGAGGTGCTCGACCACCTCCTGAGTGAGCCGGGCGACGTCGCGGTTGAGCCGCTGGGGGTCAAGGCGCGCGCTGCCGTGAAACCGGCGCTGGAGAACAACTGCGGGCGGGGCAGTAGGGCCTGCCGCCTCCCCATCTCGCAAGTCAACCGCCTGGCCGGCGGTAAGGCTGGAATGCTCCACGCCGGACGCTACCGTGGCGTCAGCGTTCGCCTGACGCAGGGCGATCTCCGGCTTCACGAGGAGGGTTGTCCCCGTAACCGCGTCGAAAGCTCTTCCAACAGACCCGCCGCAGACCAAGCCCAAGTAGCGCCTGGAACCGTCATCAAACCTCTCGGCGATCGCGAAGCCCTCGCTCTCCCAGAGCAGTTGGCGCGGACCATCAGCGACGGCTCCTTCGAGCACCGTGCGATCTCGCAGCCGGGGCAGGTAGAGGTAGCTAGCTACGTTCTCCCAGAGTGCGGAGACGGCGATGTGACCATCGGGCGGCCACAGGGGCACCCGATCGAGCTGGAGGCGGAGTAGTACTGGCGTGTAGAGGACGTTGAGATGATTGTCCCGGACCAGCTTGTCCGACACCCGCTTTGCCAAACTCCCCACACCGTTGAGCCGCACCACGTCGAAGTCAATCGGGCCTGCAGGCTCTGGCTGGACGGGGACGATGAGCCAGTGATAGGCCTCGGCGAGGCGGAGGTCAACCGTCTCATTGGCGTGGCGCAACTTGGTGTCAACCTGACCCTGCTGGAAGGGAGTCAGATTCAGGGCTACCTTGTCGTCAGCCATCGACTTCCAGGCGAGGAACTCCGCCGTCGCCTGGAACAGGTCGTCAAGCCGCTGACGATCGGCGGCTGCAAATATGAGCATGTTGCGGTAGAGGCGCTGCGCCGGACCGCGGTGCTCGAGGAACTCCCTGGCGACCGTGAGGGCGACCGAGTCCTCGGTGCGCGCGTGCGGGGCCCCCACCCCCAACACCACTAAGCGCACCTCGTCCTCGTCGGGAACCTCGGCGCTCGACACTGGAGCGACATGCACGGCCGAGAGTTCTCCCCGCTGGCCACGACCGGCGGAGTCCTTCCGTAGCCGATCGAGGAGATCCTGGGCGATCTCGTCGTCCGGACGCTCCGCGTAGCGGGCAGCGCGATCACGGGCAATACGGGTGACCGACGGCTGGGTGTCGTACCAGTAGCGTCGACCGTCGACGTAGAGGTAGGTGGCCCGATCGGAGAGTCGTCGGAGGGCATCGGCGAACGTGCCGATGGGTTCCCCTGGATAGGCGCAGCCGAGCCGGACGCGTGTGTCCTCCACGCCGCGGTTTGCGCTTCGTACGGTGGGAGCGGACCCCAAGAATACGGTGCGCGCCACCCGACGGGCGGCGAAATAGCGACCGAGGTTCGGGCTCTCCCGATCCAGCTCGGCGGGCAGCGAACCATCCCCGTCGACATCGGCGTCGACGATCGGCTTCCAACTGTCCTCCAGGTTCTTCGTCAACTCGATGACCACGGTGTCGTCGTCGAGAGGAAGGCTGGCAGGCAGAATCAGCGGGGAGCGATCGTTCCTCTGCCAAAGCGAATGGATCACGGCCGCCATCAGACGCAGGACTCCGCGGGTGCGCTGGAAGCGCTCCAAGGTGGACCAGTCCTCGTAGAGACGGTCGAACAGCTCCGGGTGGATTGGATACGCCGCCTTGATCCGTTCGACATAGGCGGGCTCGCGGCACTCAGCGGGGAACTCGCCGGCCTCCGCGCGGTACATCTCGCCCAGCCCGCGGGCAGTGGCATCGCGAGCGGCGAAGAGATGTGGGTCGGTCAGCGGCTCGAATAGGCGGCGGCGAACGATCTCGAAGCTCTCGGTTGCGCTGGCCGGCCTCCACGCGGTCTCGACTCGGCCAACCACGGCCCGGAGCTGGCGCAGCGCCTCCCGGCCGCCAATGCCCCCGACCTCGATACCCGTGTCCGGCTCTGCAGCGGACGGTTGAGAGGCGGGGATGGATATGACCACCAGGGTGCCGGGGGTGGCACGGGCTGCCTCGGTGAGCGCCTGGGCAAAGGAGAAATGCGTGTCGAATGTGCCGGCGGGGAGATCCTGGCGGGAGTAAAGCTGGCGCGCGTACGTCACCCACTCGTCGATCAGGACGAGGGCCGGCCCAAATTGCCGAAAGACCTCGGCCAGAGCATCACCCGGATTAGTTGAGGTGCTGTCGGCCTGCGCCACCAGCCGGTACCCCTCGGCACCGCCGAGCTGCCAGGCCAGTTCACCCCACAGGGTGCGGACGATGGTGCCGTCCTTCTTCTCAGAAGGCTGGCCGGGGCGGAGCTTGGCGCCGTCGAGAACGGCCCGTCGCACGGTGGGCAGCGACGTGGCGCCCGCAGCTCTCACCAGCTCCTGAACGTCTTGGGGCAAGTGGTCGAGTGGGACGCCGGAAAAGAGGTGGTAGAGGGCGAGCAGGGAGTGGGTCTTGCCCCCGCCGAAGGTCGTCTGGAGGTCGACGACGGGGACGCCACCGTGGTTGGCGAAGCGCTGGACGGCTTGGAAGAGCAGCTGTCGAAGCCCCTCCGTGACGAAAGTCCGCCGGAAGAACTCGACGGGATCGCGGTACTCGTCTGCCCCCTCTCCGCGATGGACCTGGGCGAGGTCGGCGGCGAACTCCGCCTGAGCGAAGGTGCCGCTGCGGACATCGGCGTGGGGCGTGACCACCTCCCGCCAGGGAGTGAGCCCACCCGTTTCAGCGCCAACGGCGGCCGGGCCGCGGGCCGCTTTGCGGGCGGCGTCCTCGTAGCGGAGGCGCAGTAGCTCGTCCTTGGACCTGCCGACCTCGTCGGCCTGGCTGGATGCGGCGACCGACTGGAGCAGCATCTGGATGCCGTCCAGCGCNNTCGCGGAGCAAGCTCACCATGCTCCTCTCGTTCCGCCCGAGGACCTTGCTGAAGACGGGGTTCCAGTAGTCCCAGAGCGTCTTGAGGAGGAACTGCGGGTCGTCGAGCGAGACCCTGCGCGCCGGGCCTGGCCCCACCGCTGCAACGGCTACTACCCAGTCGCTGCCCGCAGGCGCGGCGGCCCGCATCTCCCCGTCGACGAATGCTGAGAGCCCAGTTGCCAGCAGCTCAAGGCCCTTGCCCACCCGGTCTCGATTGCTCACGGCCATGGTCAGCGACTCCTCACAGCATCGTCTCCTGCACCGGGCCATGCTGGGAGGCCGCCAGCCGGGTCAGCTCGGGCCAGGAGGTAACTAGACCATTGAACGCCAGCGCGTCGGCCGCCCAGCCATGCCGCTCAGCGCAGACAAACAGACGGTAGGCAAGATCACGGGCCGCGTCCGCCCTGGCGCCGGTCTCGGCGAGCACGCGCGCGGCGGCTTCTTCCCCCCCCGAATCCAGGGCATGTGTGAGCCGCTGTGTCACCATCCAGACGCTCGCCTCACGCGGATCCATCGCGTATGGGACGTCGAGTTCATCACGGCGTCGCAGGCGAACCTCGTTGGCCCTGGCGATGATCAGGCCCGCCTGCCTGAGGTGGTCGACAGACGTCACCTTGGCCTTGGAGAGAGTCTCGGCCTCGCCAAAGCGTCCTGGCTGAAAGCCATGCTCCTTGAACCAGTCCACTGCCCAGCGTGTGTCCGGATCGAGTTCGCCCTCTTCTTCGTCCAACACTTCATCGAGAGCCTGATTGATCAAGCCCAGGGCAGCCCGCACCCGCAGCGACGAGCCGTCCGCTTCGACAATCCTCGCGTAACGGGAGAAGACGGCCATTCCCGGCCCGATCGAGGCCTGGGCAAGGTCCACTGGAGCGATGTTGCTCTCTTGAAGTCTTCGAAGCGCGTCTGGCAGCTCAGCCTTCAGCGCAGCCAGGAACTCGCGGCGCGTGCCAAGGGACGCGGATGCAGGGCGCTGCCGACAGACGAGCACTATCGACGACGCTAACGCTGCTCGTCCCACTTCACGGAGGCCCCCTGGCTGCTCAGTGCGGACGGGCCAAGTACCCGTGATCATCGCGCCGGAGTCGAGCAGCCCCTGCAGCATGGTCTCCCATCCTGTCGAGGCATGACCCAAACCATCCCCAGCGTCCCCAGCCTGCTTGAACGCGTAAAACAAGGTCAGGGGATAGTTATGGTCATGGACAGCAAGCATGTTCTCGAAAGCCTTGTGCAACCCGCCCTCGAAGAAAGCGGCGGCCGCCTCCCAGCTCCCCTGACGTGCGGGTTCGGCGATAAGCTCCTGCGCCTTGGGCACCAAGATCGTTCTAAAGAGCTCGGGTTGGACGCCTGCCAAGCATCGGCGCAGCCAGACGTAGAAAAAGTCTGAGAGGTCCGCGTATGGCACATTGTCGTAGTACGGCGGGTCAGTGCAAACAACGATCGGCCTGTTCCAGACGCTGGGTTCGGTCGCGTCAACCTGGCGTACAGACGCTGAACCTCGAGCGGGAACACGCTCCAGCGCGCCCGCCAAGTACTCAACTTGACCGAGGAAGTTTCCGGAGGAATCGGAGAAAGGATTCGCCTCGGCGTAGACCCAGATCATTGGCATAGCGTTTCGGGCGAACACCTGCTGGACCTTCTCGCCGGTCGGGTCCCAGAAACTCTGGCTGGAACACCGGTTTGCCAATCGTCCAATGCAGAGGCCGAGGTAGGTGGTAACCGCATCCGCGTAGGTTTGCTCGGCTCCATCTGCAAGGATCTTCTCCCGGGCTTCGGCGACAAGCCCCGCGAAGGTGGTCATGGTCACAAGCTGCCGATCAGTGAAGAGCTGCCAATGCCGCGTGATCCCGTAGTTCGGGGTGGTGATAGCTCGGGGGTTGCGAGCTACCTCCGTTTCGGGGATATCTTCTGGCCTCGGTACACGGCTCGCCGCCACCTGGTCAGCACCTGCCTCAACGTATAACCTGCCAGTGCGATCATCCGCCACGGTGCAGAGAAGCTGTGAACCAAGGCCCCCCGCCTTGGCGATGTCGCGCACAGTCGCCAGAGGAGCCGGCATCCCGCAAGCCAAGCAGGTAGCCCCGTTGCGGCTGACCGAACCTTGCTTTGGATCATTGGCTCCAACGTGGACCTTGAAATTGACCACTTTTCGGGCGCGGTCTGGTACCGGCTCGAGCCACGCAGCATGACGGCGGCGGCTCGAGAGCGTAAGCGAATTTAGGAGCGGCATTACGGATCGGCATGCAGGGTTGGGGCACGTAACAGTCCGACTCCAAATCCACGCGATAACCTCGGCGACACGCCCGCTCGGCAGGGCAACCCCGGGGTACATATGGCCGATCCGGCGCTTGGCCTCGTCGCGCATCCATCGCCCATAGTAACGGACGTCATCGGACAGCCCACGCGCACCACTCAACGTCTGAATGTCGAGCTCACTCCTCGCTGCCGGGTTGATGGCAGAGCAGTCTTTGAACTGCGGAGGGATTTCGACCAGGGCCTTGGTGATGAGGACAGCGACGGGGTTGAGATCACTGGCGTAGGTGACGAGCCCGAGGCGCTGGGCCTCGAGCGGGATCGAGCCGCCTCCGCAGAACGGGTCCAGCACGGCGGGCGGCTCATCGCCGCAGAAGCGGAGGATCTCGGCGCGTGCCTCAGTCAGCACCTCCTCGTCATTTGAGGCCTCCCAGGGCACCAAGCGCTCGATCAGCCGGAATAGGCGTTCGCGCTCCCCTCTCTGCGCCTCCTCCGTCGGGAAAAGCTCGGGATGAGCGGAGGGGTCGTCAACCAGTTGGGCGAACAGCACGGCTCGACAGGCCGCCAACGGACGTCTCGCCCACCAAAGGTGCAGTGAAGATGGGTGACCATGGTGGATGTACTTCTCGCGCGCGGCCTCGCGGTTGATCACGTCCAGAGGAAGGGCGACCTCGATCAGTTTGCGCGGCGCCGTCCCGGCAGTGACCATCAGCTCGGCGCTCCAGCAACCGCCCAGAGCTTGCCCCAATCGAAGACGGTGCTGGTCTCGGCGAAGTGGAGACGATCGCTCTTGCCGGCGAAGGGATCCCGGAGGTAGCGCACCTCGTCGT
>PLTL01000050.1 GCA_003164475.1 Candidatus Dormiibacterota bacterium
ATCGCATAGCCACTGTCAATGCGGAGCTCATCGAGGCCTGCCTCAAGAGCGTGGGACGGCGACTGCTAGTGGTCGACCCATCGCTCGGCCCTCGCTCAGACGAGTTCGAGGAAGCGGTTCGCAGGGTCCTTCTCCACAGGGCTACCCCTCCGGCAGCCTTGGCCCCGGCCAGGCGACTCAGCGAGGCGGCCATCGAGGAGGGATGGAAGTCACGATGAGAAGTCAGCAGGCTGGTCAGGCGACGGTTGAATTTGCGCTGGTTGCTGCCTTGGCTCTGGCCATCGTTCTGTCGTTCATCCAGGCCGGTTTCTCCTCGGTCCAGACCATGAACGCAGTCAACGTCACAGATACGGCGGCGAGGATCGCGTCCAGTGCCGCGGGCTCCAACACGAGCGAGCAGACCGCCCTCCAGACCGTCGACACCGTCATCCCTCGGCTCAAGAGCGCTCTGTTANNGCACGCAGGTCATCTTCGAGCCGAATACCTGGTGCCCGAGCCTCCCCAAGCCCGACTACGGGACGGTCTACCTCTGTGACCAGCAGCCAACCACCGGCACCTGCGCAGGGATGACATCGGTGCAGGTCTGGGGGCTGCCGGCGATGCTGGTTCCGCTGATCGAGTTCATGTCCCCGCTTGACCCGCCGATCCATGTCCGGGCCTGCGTCTACGACTCGGTGTTCAAGCGATGAGGCTGGCGCAAGGGCGGAAGCGCCAGCAGAGCGGGCAGGCAGTGATCGAGTTCGCGATCTCGATGATGCTCTTCATCCTGTGCATCTTCATGTTCCTGGGGGCGATGCTGGCCATGGAGACTGCTACTGAGGTCAATGCCGCTACCACCTTGGCGGCCAGTGCTGCCATCCAGTACCCGATTGGGGACACTACCCAGTCGCAGGACGCTGCTACCAAGACCTTCGACGCCACTCTCCAGGTTTACGGCATCAGCGGGGAGAGCCTGACCTGCTCGGGAGGCAACCTCTCCCCCATCCCGTCCACGAGCCCAGTCGTTTGCCACGCCACCGCCAAACTCGACCTGGCGGCTACCCCCCTTGGTGTGTTCTGGCGGGGCCCACTCGGACTGCTCACGTTCTCGGGGACAGGGCAGGCCGACTACTCCCCGAACCGCAGTTGTGCCCCCTCCTCAAGCGACGCCGGGTGCNNGCGAAGGGGGGCAGGTGTTGATCCTGTACGCCCTGATCCTAGGCCTAGTCGGCGTCGCGATCGTTGGCATGGTGGCGGACATGGCCGTCCTGGAGTTCCGCAACAGCTCAGCCGACTCAGCGGCTTACCTCGGAGCCCAGGCGGGAGCCGGCGACATCAACCAAGCCGATTTCTATGCGGGGGCCCTGGCCCTGGCCGGGCAGTCCGGCGATAGCTGCACCGTCTACAGCGGGGGCAGTGAATCGGGAACCTGCACGGGAAGCGGGGGAGACACCGCGGCCGGGCTCTGCGCTGGTGTCGCAGCCGAGGACGACGCTGGGCCCAATGTGGTGGCGACCTGCACTCAGACGGGCATCAGTCTTACCCTTAGCGTGAAGCAAACCGTACCCCTACCAATAGCTGTGTTTGGGGTTACAGGCAGCGTACGATCAACTAGGACAGCCGGTGCCACGTTTGGCACCAACAAATACTTCCCGATCCCTCAGTCGCAATAGGAGCGCGCACATGAAACGGATCAAGCGGCCACGGCTCATGGTGGGCCTGACCATCGGCTTCATTGTCCTGGTCGGGCTGATCTTCTCCGACAAGGTCATCAGTTCCGGAGAGCACATCAACGGCTGGGTAGTCACCACTCCGGTTGCCACCGGCACCACCTTGACTGCCGCCGACGTGAAGTCGGTCCAGGTGCCCGTTGGAGGCGATCAGTTCCAGATCCTGACCCAGAATCCAGTCGGGTTGAAGGTCGCGCTCGCTCTCCAGCCTGGTGACTTGCTCACCACGAGCCTGCTGAATCCCGTCTCGACTGCTGAGGTGCCCCTCTCGGTACACATGGCGCCCAGCCTTGCCCCCGGCGACACGGTCGACATCTATGCCGTGGTCAACGGGCAGACGATGCTCCTGGCGAGACACATGATCATCGAGAACGCCAACCCGCTCACCATTCTGGTCTCCGATCGTCAGGAGCCCTTGTGGATCTCGGTGGCGGGAAGCGACACCACCCTAATCATGGCCCAGAGCACGGGTATCGGGGTTCCGTCGAGCAATATCTCGGCCCTCCAGTCGCTCCAGGACCTTGCTGGCGACACCGGCGGTGCTTCGAGCATCCCGGCCGGATCGGGCTCCGCCTCAGCCAACCCCTCTCCTTCACTTAGCGCTGGGTCTTCGCAGGGAGGTTGATATGGCGCACGTCATAGGCTTCTGCGGAACTCGCCAGGGCGTTGGGGCCACGGTGCGGCTCGTCTCCCTGGGCTGGGAGCTGGCCAAGACGCGGCAGGTCATGATCGTCGATCTGGACGCGGCCGGAGGGACTGTTGTCGACTTCCTCCAGTTGGAGACGGCAAACCGCACGGTCGCCAATCTCTACAGTTCATCTGAGATCCGTGCTGGAGCCCTGGAAGAGCAGGCGGTTCGCGTACCAGGGAGGGAGCAGCTTCGGGTCGTCCCTGCCGTGCGGGCTGGCTGTGGCGTCCCTCCTCACGTGCTGCTGCCCAGGCTGGCTCAGGGCCTTCAGGAGTTGCCGGACGACTTGGTGCTCGTGGATCTCGGAGTTCCCTTGGCCTACCCGGGTCTGGCGAATATCCCAGGGGCTGGTCAGGTGCTAAGCGCCACGCTCAACAGCTTGGTCGTCTTCATGTGGGACGACCATCTGACGCTGGCCCTCCAGATTCAAATGCTGCGGCTGGCTCGATTGGCCTCGGCCCAGGTGGTCATCAACTCCCAGCACCGCAAGCTGGCGGCCGAGGCCAGACATGTTCTGGAGAGGGAGGCCAGTGACCTCGTTGTCAAGCTCGAGTGGCCCTGGAGCCGGGATCTGTGGTCAGAGCCGCTCGCCGCTGCCGCTCAGGCCGAGGTGCTTGGGCTCGCGTGAGAAGGAGTAACGAGAGATGGCTCTGAACCCTGACCAGTTCCAAGCGCAAGCGGCAATGCCAGTGCCCGTAAACCAGGGGCGAAGCGTAGCGGTCGAAGCGTGGCCCCGGATCCCCGAGGACTGGCGCGACTTCATCGACTACGTGGCAGATCAGTTGAAGATGTGGTTTCTCGACAACGAGCATGTCCACGACCTCGTCGAGGAGCTCCGACTTCGGGCTCCCTACAACAAGCAGAACCCGGAGCGGGCGGGATATGCCCGGCAGGCACTAGAGCGTGTTCTGAAGCATCCGCCCGATGCGTTGCGGCTGGTTGCCTCCGACATCATGAGCGACCCCGCTAAGGGCCGCGAGGCCATCCACTGGGTCGCGGTGAGAGCTTCCCGCTTTTGGCCCGTCTCCCTGCTCGTTTACTCGAGTGGGATCGAGGACATTCTCTACTACGGCGGAGGATGTTGGAGCATCCAGGCCAAGGGCCGCGTGGTCGACTTCGCTCCTCAGACCGCTCCCGAGGGGGCTCGCTTGGAAGAGGAGGACGATCTGCTAGAGGTGTTCATGTCAGTCCTCGCCTGGCCCCAGACCACGGGCCACCGGGCTCTCGACTACACCAACCCGGTCGCTGAGGCTAACGTCGGCTCCCTGGTGCGCTTGACCGTGGTTCGCGACCCCGTGCTGGCATCGGGATACAAGCTGCTGGTAGCGATGCGCTTCCAGAGCCGCAACGAACGATGGGACCTGGGTGACCTCGTGACCGGTGGCATGTTTCCCGAGCCAGTCGCCTACTTCCTTCAGGCATGTGTTGAGAACCGAGTGAGCATGTTGATCTCGGGGCCCATGGGAAGCGGCAAGACGTCGCTCCTCAGGATCCTCAGCTCCTACATCCCAGCGTGGGAGGTGGTCACGGTAATCGAGGACGGCGCCGAGCTTCACCTTCAGGAGTTGCGCCCTAACGGCGAACCCTGGGTCAAGCACCTCCAAACCCTGACCTCAGTTCCCCCATCCGTCCGGGGGGACGACAGTGGGATCGAGTTCAAGAATCTGGTTCGGAGTGCTCTCCGTCTGGGGGGCACGAGGCCCATCCTCGGGGAGTCTCGCGGTGCTGAGATGGCTGACGTTTGCTCCGCCATGACGGCTGGCCAAGAGGGCGGCATGGTGACCATCCATGCGCCTCGGGCCGACCAGGCCATTGACCGGGCCCGTGGGTACGTTCTGAAGCACCCTGACTTCCAGGGCCAGGTCGACCTCGCGGACCAGCTGGTGCACGAAGCGATCGAGCTGGTAGTCCAGTTGGGCCATACCGCGGACGGTGGCCGAGTGATCACGGGCATCGTTGCCCCGATGGAGACCGCCGGCCACACCCTGATTTACACCTGGGATGAGCAGGCTCGGCGGCTGATCCGGGTCAGCAACTTCCACGACACACCGCCTCGCCTCCAGACCAAGTTGGGCCGGGCGCTCAACAACGCCATTCCTGAGACATGAACCAGATCCTTCTCGCCCCTGTCACCTTCTACGCGCTGACCGCCCTCGCCTTCGCGGTCTTGGTCTCCGTCGGGGTAATCGGCTGCAACCTGCCCGTCGTCACCGATGTGGCGTTTTTTAAGCCCGGTACCAGCCTGATCGATAAGGAGCGGGACTACGCTGCCTCGGTAGGGATTCCGTGGCAGACGTGGGTCGCTCTACGTCTGGCCCTATTGGTCATCGGCGGCTTTCTCGGGTACGCCTCGCAACTTCCCGTGATCGCCATTCTCGCGTTGGCCGGCAGTCTGGGGCTCCCGGTCTGGCTCGTCCGGTATCGCGCCAGCAAGAGGATCTTGCAGCAGAACGAGGGCGCTAAGCAACGGCTACAGCAGATCGTGAGCCAGGTCGGCCAGGCCCGTATCCCGGTCGACCAGGCGCTGCGTCATATGGGTGTCGATGCGCCCCCGGCATTGCGTGAGGTGCTTGCTCCGCTGCGGGGATCTAGCGATCTCAGGGACGCGCTCGTTGAGGTGGCGGAACGCGGTCGGACGGCCGAGATGGAGCAGATCGTGATGCAGTTGCTCCTGGCGCGTAGCCGTGACCCCAAGACCATGCTGGAGAGCATCCAAGAGGTGCTTATCCCGCGCCTGGATGGGGACCTGGCGGTAGATCGCAACCTGGACAAGCTGATGTCGGGTCAGCGCTGGAACACAATCATGATGGTGGCGATCACCGGGATCCTGTTCCTCATCTTCGACAGCACCGAGTCCTTCCACAATTTCTACGCCTCAGTTTTGGGCCAGGCGAGCCTCGTCATTGCCATCCTGATCGTGACCGGCATGGTGGCGCTCTTGAATCAGCTCACTCGGCCCNNCAGCAGGCGCTTCCCTGGCTCCTGGCGATCGTGTGCGGGGTCTGGGTGGTGGGCCTCTGGCTCGGAGGGGCATTCATCGACCATCGGGTCGAGCTCTTCCGCCAGGCCGCTCTCAGGCGTGGGCTGAACGTTGGTGTTGAACTCACGCCCGCCCTTGGAATGCGGGGGCCGCGACGCTTGGATGCTCGTCAACTGCTGGACCTAAGGCGGGTCATGCTGCTGGCGGGCAGGATGGAGTCGGTCGGCAGCTACGTCTCTCAATCATGTGCGCTCGCGCTTTTGGCCATAGCTGTGCTGAGCGGCCTGGACGCGCTACCGGCCGTGCTTGGCGGTTCCATGCCCGTTGCTCTCTACGTTCCCTTGGTGGTGGGCTTGGGCCTGGGTGCCGTGCGGATACTCGATCTCTACAGCCACGCTGCCCGCAGGCAGGTCGCGTTGGACCGTGCCATCTCGGACATTCCCTCGCTGCTGGCCATCCTCGTGAGTGCCCGCTCCATGCCATTCCCCGATGCCGTCTCCATGATCGCGAAGCTCCAGGTCGATCCGATCCTCGCTGAGGTTCTCCAGCCCGCTTACTGGAGAAGGCTGATCGCGGCCACACCTGAGACTCGGTCCCTACTCTCCCAGCTCACCGGCCAGTTCGCGGCGGCCGACCTCTACATGGCACTCGGCGTGGCGGTGGGCTCCGCCAACATGCGAGAGCTAGGGGTAGCGGCCAAGCGCATCCTGGAAACTGGGGAGCCTGCCCGGCGAGTCTGCCTCGAATTGGCGAAGCATATTCAGGCCCAGCAGATTCACGCCAGCGAGGTGGCCGTGGTTCGAGCCGAGAAAGTCAGCGTCGTGCCCATGGTCGGAATGCTTCTGGCGATCTTCGCGGTGATCGGCCCAGCCATCTTCTTCCAGATGATGCAGGCGTTCTCATAGTGAGCAAGCTCGCTCGATTCACCTCCCCGCTCTGCCTAGTGGCCTTCTGCGCCTTCAGCGTCTGGTTCGCCCTGGGCGCTCCAAACATCGGGGCTGTCCAGACCTTCGAGACGGGCAACTACCCCACCCAGACTGGGGCCCTCGCCGCAGTGATCCTCCTGGCCTGGCTGCCGATTATCGCCTTGGGCCTGGCGATCCTGGTGATGATGGGCCGTGCGGCATGGCTCGGGGTCGGGGCCCAGGAGTGGAGTACGCAACGCCGGATGCAGATTGGTCTCATCCTCGTCATGGGGGCCATCGTCCTTAGTGCAGGCATCGCCCGCCACTTCCTGTCCACTCCTGCCCTTCATGGCGGGTCTGTCACGCAGGCTCAACAGCTCTTGAAGGAGCACGAGTAATGCGGGATCTCACCTTCGTTGTCGCTCTCTCTGACGGCGAGACGCGTAAAGACGTTGTGAAGCGGCTTCGGGACCATCTCACGCTGCTAGGACAGCGCCACGTTGCAGTGGTGGCTCCTGCTGCCGGCGGCATCGAGATGTTCCAGCTACTCCAGAGCGAACTCGAACAATGGTGGCGCGAGCACGTGGTCACCGATACCGTTGACACGTTCATCTGCCTCGACCACGAGCCGGGCCTCCGCGATTGGACTGCCAGTGTGACCACCACCAATGTCCTGGTCCGGCTGGCCGCCATCGAGCAGGCAGCCCAGTACGAGGGCCAGCAAGCGGTCAAGACGGTCCTGGCTGATGACCTTGGCGACTTCTCCCGGATCCTGATGGCCGCAGCGCCTTCGCTCGATTTGTCTGACGATCTCGCTGGTCCCTTCGCGGGTGTGGAGCCTGCCTCCCGCCCCGTGGCCGCTTCTCCCGCCGTTGCAGTGGAGGAAGACGAACCCGACGACGACGCGCCCTACGCGGAGCCGGATGGACCCGAGGCCTCGGCCATGCCGTCCTGGCCGATGGCTCAGGAACCGGAGGACGTCGACCTCGACGAGCAGACGGACGACGACCAAGAGGCGCCTGGGTGTCTCGTTGATCTCGAACCCGAGGGCGCCGTCGCTAGCGAACCAGCGCCTTCTCGCCTCACCCCGGCCGAGTTGCCGGTTGAAGAGGACTGGGACTTCGCGCCAAATGACGCTCCGGTCGCCGCACCGCCTGATCCCGAGAACGTGCGGATTCTCGACCGCGAGCCCCACGTCGCCCCGGACGACGATGAAGAAGATGAGAACGAGCCGGACGAGGCATCGGAGTATCAGCTGCCGACTGAATCAGCAGTGGACCAGGAGGTTCTGGAGCTGGCGGTCGAAGCAGTGGAGCCCGAAGAGGTCGATCCCATCCTGGGTGTCCTGGTCGACCAGGACTTCTTTGCCCAATACGGGAATGGGGCCCAAGCCCCGGGCGTCGCCTCGGCAGTCGCGGGAGATCCCCCGCCGTCGAGCAGCGTTCCCGTCCCTCCTGCGATCCCCGCGGTTCCCCAGCGGATTGCATCCGACGGGTCGGGAGTGGCTGCTACTCCACACCCGTTCGTGCTATACGCCGAGGAGATCAGCAGCCGCACTTCTGCGGACCCGATCCCAGTCCCTGGGCCCTCCCCCGCACCAGCTTCCGCAAGGCGCCAGACGGACCCGGCTGGGCCGGCCTCGCTCCCCGCACCGATCGCCGCCGTCTGGGGAGAGGACGACATGACTCCGGACGCACCCCCTCCCCCGCCACGGCAGGCTGACCCGATCCTGACATCCTCACTTGGGCCATCTCTGCTTCCCGACGATGAGCCAGTCCTGCCCAAGTTCTCGGCGTTTGGTGACAGCCAGGCACCTCAGATCGAGAGATGGACATCTTCTCCGGTCGTACCCGTTGCGCCAACGGAGCCGGAGCAGTTCATGGCACCGGTCATCGCCCTCCCTCGCCCCGAGCGACCTGTTGAGCGCACCAAGCCTCAGCGGGTGGCCACGGCAGATCCTTCGGGAAACAAGGTTAGGAGCCTCTTGGACCGAATTCGCCCGTCGGGACGGCCCTCGCTCGAAGGAGTGACTGGCCGGCTGTTCGGAGGGCACAGGACGTCCTCTCCGAAGGTGGCGAAGGCTCAGCACACGGACTCGGAGCTGGGCGGCTTCCTGGATGGACAGCGTGGCGGCATCGTGGCCGTGGGAGCGCTCAAGGGGGGCGTCGGCAAGACGGCGGTCGCCAGCGGGCTCGCTGACTGGGCTGGCAAGATCCTGAGCCCTAACAACGCCGCGGCGGCGTATGTGGATGCCAACTTGAACAACCCCGACGCGGCTGGGTTCTTCAAGGAGGAGATTGGCCAGAACATGGTCAGCGTGCGATCGGTCGTGGCCGCTCTGGTCAACAACCAGCTCCCGCCCGATCCCATCAAGGCCCTGACCGAGTCAGTCGCCCTCTATC
>PLTL01000250.1 GCA_003164475.1 Candidatus Dormiibacterota bacterium
GCACCTACAGCTCGATCTTCAACGCTGCCACCCTTCTGACCGCCTGGCGGGGGTTGGACCGGCGGGTGGTGCGGCGCAGCCCGGGGCGGGTGCCGGGGGGCGTGGCCAGCGCTGCCCGCGGCTGACCATTCAGAGGGGCTCCGCAGCTAGAATCGCGCTACGGAGGCAGCCGGGTGCACGCCCCGTCCCGGACCCAGGAGCTGTCGGGAATACCCTGCACCTGAGGCTGACATAACGTGGCCCAGGCGTCGCCGGAGGAGCGGCTGCGGAAGCTCCTCCAGCCTGCCATCGAGCAACTGGGCCTGGAGCTTCGGGAGGTCTCGTGGCGCTCAGGCAAGGGCCGGGCGGTGCTGCGGCTGACGGTCGACCGGCCCGGCGGAATCACCATCGACGAGTGCGGCGAGGCCAGCGAGGCGGCCTCGGCGCTGCTCGACGGGCGGGATGAGCTTCTGCCTGGCCCCTACTCGCTGGAGGTGTCCTCGCCTGGTGCCGAGCACCCCCTCCGCTCGGAGCAGGAGTTGGCGGCGGCGCTCGGCCGTCGGGTCGAGCTGACCCTGCGTGACGGGGACGCCCGGGTGGTCCTCGAGGGTCGCCTGGTCAGTGTCGGTCCCGAGGACCTGGAACTCGAGGCTCGCCGCGGTCGGAGCGGCCGGCTGCGTTCGTTCCGGGTCCCCCGGGGCACCGTGGCGGCGGCCCGGGTGGTAGTGGACCTGTGAAGACGGCGGCCGAACCGGCTCTCGCCAGCGATGCCAACGCTCACGCTCCCGAGCTGGGGGAGGTGCTGCGCACGCTCCGGGAGGTCCACGGGGTGCCCACCGAGGGGGTGGTGGCGGCCATTGAGGCGGCCATTCCCGCGGCTTGGTCCCAGCTGGAAGCCGAAGCTCCCCCGGTGATGGTGCGGCTCGATCCGCAGACAGGGCAGCTGCTGGTGGAGCTCGCCTGGCTGGTGGTGTCCGGGGAGCCGTCGGGGGCGGGTCAGATCTCGCTGGAGCAGGCCCGGCAGCTGGACCCCGCAGCCAGCGTCGGGGGTTCGTTGCGGCAGCCGACCGAGCTGTCCAAGGCGGTGGCGGCCCGGGCCGCCCGGCTGGTCAAGGCGGAGATCGGGCACCAGGTCCGGGCCGCCCGGATGGAGCGCCTGGTCGGCCAGGCCGAGGCGAGCCGGGGGCAACTGGTGGACAGCCTGGTGGAGCAGCTGGAGGGAGGGACCGCCTTCCTCCGCGCCGGGGAGCTCCAGGCCTACCTGCCCCGAGAGGAGCAGATCCCGGGCGAGCGGCTGAGCCGGGGACGCCACCTCAAGGTGGTGCTGATGGAGTCGCGTCTCGGGGGCGGGGCGGAAGGGCTCCAGGTGCGGGCCTCGAGGGCCAACGTGTTGTTGCTTCGCCGTCTGCTGGAGGCCGAGGTCCCCGAGCTCGCGGATGGCACCGTGGTGGTGCGAGCGGTCACCAGGGCGCCCGGCGAGCGCAGCAAGGTCGCCGTCGAGTCCCTGCGGGCCGGCGTCGACGCCAAGGGAGCCTGCATCGGGCCCAGGGGGGTGCGGATCCGGTCGGTGGTGGCGCAGCTGGGCGGAGAGAAGGTGGACGTCCTGGAATGGTCGGCCGACCCCGCCGAGCTGGTTGCCCGGTCGCTGGCGCCGGCGCCGGTGATCTCGGTGGGTCTGGACCACTCGAGCCGGCGGGCCACGGTCTTGGTGGCCCCCCAGAGCCTATCTCTGGCGATCGGAAAGGAGGGGCAGAATGCCCGTCTGGCGGCGCGGCTGACCGGGTGGCGGATCGACATCCGGCCGCAGGGAGAGGGGCCATAGGGCCGAGCGGGGCGGATCGGGGGCCGGTGCGCAGCTGCATTGCTTGCCGCCGCCGACGGCCGCAGCAGGAGCTGATCCGGCTGCGCTTAGAGGCTGGCCGGATCGTCGCAGATCCCAAGGGCGAGCGTGGACCGGGCCGCGGCGCCTACGTGTGTGCCAAGATGGAGTGCTGGGAGAGGGCCAGCAGAGGCCGTTCACTCAGCCGTGCCCTGCGCCTGGGCGGGGAGCCTGTAGATCGCGAGGCTCCGACGGCGACGGTGACCGGTATGATCGCTGGTTCGCTCGGTGAGCCCGGTCCAGGGTTGGCCGAATCCCCAGCCCCAACCTGAGGAGGACACGTTCATCGCCAAGGCCACTCAGGCGGCCCTGCCCGCCAATCTAACGGTCAAGTCGCTCTCGGATGCCCTCGGGGTGTCGCCGGCCGAGGTCTCCAAGGTCCTGATGCAGCATCGAATCCTGGCCACCATCAACCAGAGCATCGACGTCGGCACTGCGCGGTTGGTCGCGGAGCAGCTGGAGATCAAGCTCACGGACGCGGAGCCCGAGGCCCTGGCGCCGGTGGAGCGGATGCTCGACCGCGAGCAGTTCCACGCCGACGCCAAGTCGGGTCAGCTTGAGCCCCGCCCACCGGTGGTCACCGTGCTCGGGCATGTCGACCACGGCAAGACCAGCCTGCTCGACGCCATTCGGCAGACGTCGGTGGCGGCCGGCGAGGCGGGGGGGATCACCCAGCGGATCGGAGCCTCGGTGGTCGAGCGCGAGGGCCGGAGGATCACCTTCATCGACACACCCGGTCACGAGG
>PLTL01000093.1 GCA_003164475.1 Candidatus Dormiibacterota bacterium
CTGCAATTTAGCGCAGTTAGGTCGTCCGAAGCCCGGCGGGAGGTCGAGCTGACCAACGTCCCCGTGGTCGTTGCTCAGGCCGACCGCTTCCGTGTGAGGCTGGGCTTCTGGGAGAAGTGCGTGCGCGCGTGGCAGAGGCCGCCCGCGTCCACCGGCGGACACGTTGCTGTCGTTGTTGCGGCCTCGGGCACAGACTGACACCAAACGGAGCCACAGATCCAGAGGCTTCGGGGGAGCAACCCCAAAGGAGGTCTAGGTCGTCGATACGCACGTGCAGGACCGTGTTGGTCCGACCTACAGCGGCGTGACGAGTAGGACGCAAACCACGTCCGACCCGGTCACCGGGGCCGCGGTTCGTCGGAGTTCGACGCTGTCGTGGTCGGGGCGACTGCCGCGCCTACACCCGCATCGCCGGCGAGGACCCTCCCGAGATCCCCAACTGGACTTGGTCGCTCTGAGCTGACACGGAGCCCCTCCCCATGCACATCCTGGTCGTCAATGCCGGATCGAGCAGCTTCAAGCTGTCCATCCTCGACGACTCCGATCGGCCGCTGACCTCGGAGACCATCTCCGCCCCGGCGGGACGTGTCGACGACTCCGCGCTCCGGGCCGCCGTCACGGGACACGGCTCCATCGACGCGGTCGGACATCGCATCGTCCACGGCGGCACGGAGTTCACCCAGCCCGTGCTGGTGGACGCCGCTGTCCGCCGCCGGCTCGAGGCGCTCACCGACCTGGCGCCCCTGCACCAGCCGAAGTCCCTGCGGGGCCTGGAGCTGGTCAGCCGGCTGCTCCCCGGGGTCCCGGCGGTGGCCTGCTTCGACACCGCCTTCCACGCTCACATCCCGGCCGCCGCGGCCACCTACGCGCTGCCGGCGGAGTGGCGGCACCGCTGGGACCTGCGCCGGTTCGGCTTCCACGGTCTCTCCCACGCCTATGCGTCGCGGCGCGCCGCCGAGCTGACCGGGCGCGACCTGAAGGAGCTGCGGATCGTCACCTGCCACCTCGGCGCCGGCGCCTCGCTGGCGGCGGTGCAGGGCGGCACCTCGGTCGACACCACGATGGGCTTCACCCCCCTCGAAGGGCTGGTGATGGCGACCCGCTCGGGGAGCGTCGACCCGGGTCTCCTGCTCTGGCTGGAGGATCACGTGGGCATGCCCCCCACCGAGCTGGCGACGACGCTCGAGCACCGCTCCGGCCTGCTCGGCCTCTGCGGCAGTGACGACATGCGGGTGATCCTCCAGGCCGAGGCGAACGGCGACCCCGACTCCGCCCTCGCCGTGGACGTCTTCCTGCACCGGCTGCGCGGCGGGATCGCCGCCATGGCCGCGGCCATGGACGGTCTCGAAACCCTGGTCTTCACCGGCGGGGTCGGCGAGCATGCCGCCGCCATCCGCAGCCGGGCCGCCGAGGGGCTGGGCTTCCTCGGGGTCGGCCTCGATGGAGCGGCGAACGAGCGAGACGGCGGGGACCGGGAGATCGGTGCGGCCGATGCCGCGGTGAGGACGGTGGTCGTGGAGGCGCGCGAGGACG
This sequence comes from Candidatus Dormiibacterota bacterium, assembly GCA_003164475.1. The sequence goes on from PLTL01000093.1 coordinate 1,534, forward strand.
TGGAGATCGCCCGCGGCGTGCGCCAGGTGCTCGCGGGCGCCGCCGGCCCGGAGCCGCGATAGGGCGACGTGGCAGAGCAGGCCCATGAGCCGGCAACCCGCCGCCTCATCTTCTGGGACGTCGACGGCACCCTGGTGACCTGCGGACCCTCCGGTCGCGAGGCGCTGGAGACCGCGCCGCGCGAGGCCGGCGGGGTGCGGAGCGTCCCGCACTTCCCCATGGGGGGCAAGACCGATCCTCAGATACTCGGCGAGATGCTCCGGGGCGCGGGTGTGGCGCTCGCCCGCATCGACGCCCTCATCCCGGTGGCGCTGGCCGAAGCGGAGCGGGTGCTGGCCGGCTGGAGCGCGCGGATGGGGCGGGAGGGTCACGTGCATCCCGGGGTCCGGAGCCTTCTCGGCGAGCTGGCCGGCCGGGACGGCGTCCGGCAGACGCTCGTGACCGGGAACCTCGCGGCCAACGCCGCCGTCAAGGTGGGCGCCTTCGGCCTCGAGTGGTTCTTCGACCTGCCGGTCGGCGCCTAGGGCGACGACCACGCGGAGCGGGACTTCCTGGTGCCGATAGCCCTCGGCCGGGCGAGGCAGCTCCGCGGCGAGACCTACCTGGCGGACTAGGTGAGGGTGATCGGCGACACCGCCCGCGACCTCAGCTGCGCCCGCGCGGCCGGGGTCCGCTGCCTGATCGTGGGCACGGGACGTGACGGCTTCGACGCCGTTCGCGATCTGAAGGCCGACGCCGTGGTCGATCGAGATCCAACGGGCGGNNGACAAGGAACACGAGTGGCACCGAGTGACAGTGCATGGCAGCAGACTTCGCCGTGGCCGGGAGCGGTCGATCTGAACGAGCTTGAGAACCTGACACCGCGCCCAAGGTGGCCCCGGACTCTCGAACGCGCGACGAAGTGCAAACTAGTTCCAAAAGCCTCCATTAGAGGGTCGAGCTGCGGCAAGAGGCATCCCGCCGACGATCATCGCCCTCGACTGGTCTGCTCAGCAGCGGCTTCACCAAAGGTACCAGCGGCTTGCTGCACGTATTGGCCGGCCAAAGACGATCACCGCCGTGGCTCGCGAGCTGGCCGGGTTTGTGTGGTCGGTGGGGCAACTGGTGCCGGAGGAGGCGACAGCAGCGTGATCCGTCGGGATGCGGCGCAAGTCGGAGCCGAGGTCGGCAGAGTCGCCGAGAACCCTCGAAACCATTTTGCGATCGTGAACTCGCGCTTCAAGTCCGAGGCAGTCTCAGTGACGGCTCACTGTCATGCGGCAACGGCTCTGCTGATCCGCGATATCAGGGTGATCACCGTCGCCAACCCCTGCTCTCGACCCCGATCTGCGCGGCACCCCTTGACAAAGTCTTCCATATCAGTGGTTCTTGGACATGGACGTCGGGCCCCGGCCTTCGACGCCACCAGCTTCACCGAGAACCGGGACCGGCTGCTCAGCCATGAGGTCGCCCCGCGGTTCTTCCAGGCGGTGCTGGCTCCTTGGCCCCAGTGGGGCGGATGGGCAGGTAGATAGCGTCCAGGAACAGGGACGAGGAGGCCGGCCTGCGTCAGCAAACGCGCCCGGAAGGCGCGGTACCGGTCCCGCAGCTCCTTGCAGATGCGGCTCGGGCTCCCGCCCAGCGCTCGCCTGGCTCAGCTCCAGGCGGCGTGAGTGTTACCCATGTCCCGGAGGCTCACATCTGGAGCTCCACTGTTGGGGGCGTACGGCGGAAGTGCGCCAGGCCGAGCAGACTGAGCACCAACATTACTCCTGCCAGCACGAAGGACACGATGGATGAGATGAGTGCGATTTGCCCGAACACCGAGAAGCCGTAGGCCTCCAGGAGCTCCGACCGCAGCGTTGTGCCTTTGAAGACGGTGGCGACCAAGCCCGAGAGCGTGGTGTTCTTCGGCTGGGCCAGGGACTCGGCACTCAACTGAGAGTACGTCTTGCCGCCGGCGATCTCGTTCAAGTCCGGGAGGATCTTGCCATTGGCATAGGCCTCAGCTTGAACGCCGGTCAGAAGCTGCTCGCCAGCGTACGGGCGCGCGAGGGCATAGGCGGAGCCCTCGAGCGCGGACTTGGCGGGGAAGACGATCTTCTGGGCCGACAGTTGACTCTGTACCTCGCTGTTGGTGAATACGGCCCCCCACATCAGAAGAGCGCCGGCCACAATCAGGGTCAGTGTCAGCACCACTCCCACCGCACTGAGGAGAGCATCGAAGGTCCTGCGGCGCATCTTTCTTCCTCCTGGATGTCCCTGGGGCGAGGGCTTGAGCTTAGGGGAGGGGCGGTCCATCTAACAAGGAGCACGCTGTAGGGCAGCGGGTGGGGCCGAAGAGAACAGCCCTCCGCTCCCGGAAGTGACGGGCGAAGGTGCGGCAGCCAGCGGTCGGGTTCTGGCTGCCCCGTGAATGGCTAAACTTAGCCCGGCAGGTGCGGGCCCTCGAGACGTGGGATATCACCCGTACCGAAGCGGCGCGGAAGCTCCACGTGCGCAAGGCGGTCCTGATCCAGCGTTCCCAAAGGAACTCCTTCCGGAACTAGTTTGCACTTCGTCGCGCGTTCGGGAGTCCGGGGCCCCGGAGGGTTGGGAGCCGCGCGGCAGTAGTTTTGACAGTGTCAAGGGTAAGGCGCTATCATGACAGTGTCATTGATGGAGTCCGGGGGCCAACCGAGGTTCCTGGACGGTTGTGGAGGTAGCAGCATGACTAGCGCAGTGGTTGTCCCCCGTGCGGAGCCGGCGGCCGAGGTCGGCGTCGCCGCCGAGCTTCAGTCGACCCTGGTTGAGCTGATCGATCTGAGCCTGATCGCCAAGCAGGCCCACTGGAACGTGAGCGGCCCGCTCTTCCGGCCGCTTCACCTGCACTTCGACGAGATCGCCGACGAGGCTCGGGGCTGGGCCGACGACGTGGCTGAGCGCCTGGAGGCCATCGGGGTGGCTGCCGATGGGCGCGTCGCGTCCGTGGCGGCCGGCTCGGGGCTGCCCGCCATGCCCGAGGGGAAGGTGGAGGGCGCGGCGGCGGCGCGGCTGGTCTCCGAGCGGCTGGATCGGATCGCAGAGCACGTGCGCCAGCGGGTCGAACGTCTGGATGGCAGTGACGCGCTGAGCCAGGACGTGCTCATCGAAGTGGGCCGCGGTCTGGAGAAGCAGGGGTGGATGCTGCGCGAGCAGGCCGTCTGAGAGTCGGTGGGCTTGCCGACGAGCTGAGGGGAGCGGGGCTACGGGCGACCGCGCCCCGCCTTCTCGTCCTGGGCTTCCTGCGAGAGCACCCGGGGCACCACTCCGCCGAGGAGCTGACGGCGGCCCTCGCCGCAGCCGGCGAGCCGCTGCTGCGCGGTTCGGTGTACAGCGTGCTGGGGGGGCTGGTCGGCGCCGGGCTCGTCCTCGTCGCCGACACCGGCCCCGGGCGCGCCCTTTATGAGGCGAGTGATGCCTGGCATCACCACTTCGTCTGCCGGGTCTGCGGCGCCGTGATCGACGTGCCCTGCGTCGTGGGGGCACGGCCCTGCCTCGACGCGGGACTCGCGGGCGCCGAAGTCGATGAGGCCCAGGTCATCTTCCGCGGCCGCTGCGCCGCGTGTGCGCGGGCTGCGGCTGGGTGAGATCGCGTCCGAGCGGATCGTCACCCCGTCTGCTTCGAAGACGGTCCGATACCGCCGCCTCCTGAAGCGCGGTCACCGAGTTCCTCCAGTGGCTGGAGCTGGACCGCCACGCCAGCCTGACCACGGTCGCCGCCTACAGCGGCGAACTGAGCCGCTTCCAGGCCTTCTGCGAGCGCTCCGGCTCCCTGGAGGTGGGCGCCCTCGACCGCGACCTGCTGCGTGCCTTCCAGCGGGCCATCGCCCGTACCACCCGGGCCTCGGGCACCGGCCGTCAGCGCCTGGCTCCCGCCACGCGCCGGCGCCGTCTCATTGCCCTGCGCACCTTCCTGTGCTTCTGCCGGCGGGAGGAGTGGCTCGACCAGGATCTCGCCTCCGGCATCGACCTGCCCCGCCTTCCCGAGCGCCTTCCCAAGCCGCTCGAGGACACCGCGCGCGAGCGCCTAGTCGCCTCCCTGACCGCCTCCAGCCTGCCGGAGAAGCGCGACCGGGCGCTCCTCCTCCTGCTCCTCTCCACCGGTGCCCGGATCAGCGAGCTGCTCCGCCTCGACTGCACTGACTGGGCCCGCGACCGCCTCGTCCTGCGAGGCAAGGGTGACCGCGAGCGCCTCGCCCTGGTCACCGAGCGGGCCCGGCGCGCCGTCAACACTTACCTGCGCGCCCGCGACGACCGCTCCCCGGCCCTCTTCATCTCCTTCCAGCCCGCCTCGCGGGGCCGTCCGGACAACCGGCTCACCGCCCAGGGCGCCCGCCACATCTGCCGCCAGCTCGCCCAGGAGGCGGGGGTGGCCCCCTTCCACCCCCACCAGCTCCGGCACACCCTGGGCACCCTCCTTCAGGAGCGCCTGGGCGACGCCCGCCTCACCGCCGAGACCCTTGGCCACACCGGCCTGGCATCTGTCTCCGGCTACACCAAGATCACCGAGAGGAGGCGGGGCGAGGCCCGGCGAGCACTCGAGGAGGGGGGGCTGTAAGGATCCGGCTCTGTACACAGTTCGCCGAGCGGTCGCACCGCGCCATGGTGCCGTGTCACCGCCTGGGGGTCTTCTCGTATGCCTGGACCAGGGTGTCGGCGGCGACCGCAATGTCGGTGGGGGTGTTGTCATGGCCGAGTGAAAGTCTCACCGCACCCAGGGCAACATCGGGTGGCACGCCCATAGCGAGGAGCGTCTCGGAGGGTGTGTGCTGCCCCGAATGGCAGGCGGATCCCGTGGAAGCGGCTACACCGTTCGCGAGGGCGAGCACGTCCCGGCCCAGGACACCGGGGAAGGACACGGTCAGGGTGTTGGGCAGACTGCCGTCCATCGGGGTGTGTCGGGTCAGTCCGGGGATCCGGCCGGACAGGTTCAGCCACAACTGGTCACGGAGGGAACGCAGGCGTTGCGCCTCTGAGCCCAGGCGGGTCTGCGCGAGGTGGCAGGCGGCTCCGAGACCGACGATGGAGGCGACGTTCTCGGTGCCAGGCCGCAGTCCTCGTTCCTGGCCGGCACCGAGCAGTACTGGCTGCAGCGGTGTTCCGCTGCGGACATACAACGCTCCGATGCCTTTGGGTGCGTAACACTTGTGGCCGGCGATGGAGAGCAGATCGACCCCCAGGACGTCGACGGTGACCTCGATCTTACCGATTGCCTGGGCGGCGTCCGTATGGGTGATGATCCCGGACCGTCGCGCCGCGGCAGCGGCCGCAGGGACCGGCATGATCGCCCCAGTTTCGTTCTGCGCCAGCATGACCGTCAGCAGCGCTACGTCGGTGTCCAGCGCTTGGATCACGGTGTCGGGGTCGACGGTTCCGCTGGCCGTGACCGGCAGGCGGGTTACCGTCCATCCCTGGGTTTCCAGGAGGTCGCACGGGCGCGCCGTGGCTGGGTGCTCGACCTGGGAGGTGACGATGCGGCGCCGGCCGGGATCTGCAGCAACAGCGCTGCCCCGAATGGCAAGGTTGTTGGCCTCAGTGCCGCCGGAGGTGAAGACGATCTCCTCTGGTACGGCGCCGATCAATGACGCGACCTGTTCCCGTGCCTCTTCGATCGCCTGCTGGGCGCGATGCCCAACGGCGTGGTCGCTAGCCTCGATCTTTCATTAGGGTCGGCCGGGGGCGGGTGATGAAGGATTCGGAGGTGGTTGTGGGCATCCCTGGTGGTGCCAGGGCGCGGCCGTGGTGTACAGCGGAGCGGCGGAGTCGATCCTTGGAGCGCGGGCGGTAGAGCGGGCCTGCCGTGAAGGCAGCGGTGGGGTCGCCGAGAGTTCGGCCGTGGTATCGGTGCGGAGCAGGTGTCAG
>PLTL01000002.1 GCA_003164475.1 Candidatus Dormiibacterota bacterium
TGCCCGGCTCCCGCTGGTGGAGTCGCGTCAACCACCGGACCGGGACGCCCACCAACGCGGTCTGGCTGGCGGCGGTCGGAGCCTTCCTCCTCGGCGTCCCCTACCTCTGGAACGCGACCGCCTTCTTCGCCATCACCTCGCTTGCCACCATCGGCCTCTACATCGCCTACGGCCTGCCCATCCTGCTGCGGCGCATCCATCCCGAGAACTTCGAGCGCGGGCCCTGGTACCTGGGCCGGTGGAGCGCCCCGGTGGGGTGGGTCGCCGTCATTTGGATCGTCTTCATCACCGTGCTCTTCTGCCTACCGGAGTCGACGCCGATCACCTTGGCGACCTTCAACTACGCGCCGATCGCGGTCGGTGCGGTGCTGCTCTTCTCGGGCGGCTGGTGGGTGCTGTCGGCGCGGAAGTGGTTTAAGGGCCCGCACCGGCAGGGTGACGAGACGACGCTGGAGGCGCTCGAGGAAGAGATCGCGGCCTGAGAGGAGAGGAAGAGATTGCTGCCTGAGAGGAGGCGACCAAGATGACGACGTCGCAGGTGCTGGGACCGATCGCGCACACCAGGGCAGAGCTGGTGGCGCTGGACCACGCCCATCTGCTGCATCCGCAGCATCACCCCGCAGACCACCTCAACCCCCAGATCTGGGTCTCCGGCAAGGGGGCCACGATCACCGACATCGAGGGGCGGACCTACATCGACGGCCTGAGCGGCATGTGGAATGTCAACCTCGGCCACGGCCGGCGTGAGCTGGTCGAGGCAGCCACGGCGCAACTCTCGACGCTCGCCTTCGCCACCGGCTACGCGGGTTCCTCCACGGTGCCCGCGATCGAGCTGGCCGAACGACTCCGTGAGGTTGTGTATCCGTCCATCGAGGCCTTCTACTTCACCAGCGGGGGTGGTGACGCCACCGACACCTCGATCAGGACCGCCCGCTACTTCTTCCGGGCGACCGGGCGTCCGGAGAAGACCAAGGTGATCGCGCTCAGGCTGTCGTACCACGGCTCCACCGTCGCCGCCTCCAGCGCCACCGGGGTGGACGAGTTCTCGTCGGTGTTCGGCCCCCGGCTTCCCGGCTTTGTCCACATCCCGTCTCCGTATCCGTACCGGTTCGAGGGGCCGGCCGGCGTCCCCGCGGGCGAGGCAGCCGCGAACCTGCTCGAGCAGGCCATCCTCGAAGAGGGCGCGCAGACCGTGGCCGCCTTCATCGCCGAGCCGGTGCAGGGAGGAGGCGGAGGGGTGATCGTCCCGCCCGAGGGGTACTTCCAGCGGATCCGGGAGATCTGCGACCGCCACGACGTGCTCTTCATCAGCGACGACGTGATCACCGGCTTCGGGCGCACCGGGCGCTGGTTCGGGTTGGAGCACTGGGGAGTGGAACCTGACATCGTCCAGTTCGCCAAGGGGGTCACCAGCGGCTACATCCCCCTCGGCGGCGTCGGTGTCTCCGCCCGAATCAAGTCGGTTCTCGACGCCGCGCCGTCGGCGCGCCGCTGGTGGCACGGCTACACCTACTCCGGCCACCCGGTCGCCTGCGCCGTCGCCCTCGCCAACATCCGGGTCATCCAGGAGGAGGAGCTGGTGAGCCGCGTCGAGATCCTGGGACGGCGCCTCCGCGCCGGCCTGACCGCCGGCGTCGGCGAGCACCCCAACGTCGGCGAGGTGAGGGGGATCGGGCTCCTGGCCGGCATCGAGCTGGTCGCCGATCGAGAGACCAAGGAGGGGTTCCCCGCGGACGCCCAGGTGCCCCGGAGGCTGCGCGCGGCGCTGCGGGAGCGCGGCCTGGTCACCCGCGTGCTCGACAACGCCATCTGCCTGGCGCCGCCCTTCGTCACCACCGAGGACCAGGTGGACCGGATCGTCGAGATCGTCACCGAGGCGGCGAGGGCAGTCTTCGACCGGCCGGCGACGCCCGCTTAGCAGCACCCACATCGGAAGGAGACGCAGCATGGGACGCATACCGCAGGTGGAGTACGACACCGCTCCCGAGGAGATCAGGGCGGCCTGGGACGAGGTGGCCAAGCACCATTCGATCTCCAACATGAAGGCCGCCGCGCTGCACTCTCCGGCCGCCACCCACGCCATCCTGGAGTGGTACGCGCTGTTCGATGCGGTGAAACCCTACCTGGGCGAGCGCCTCGCCATCGTCTACTGTCACGCGATCTCCCGGGAGAACGCCTGCAAGCTGTGCTGGACCTTCATGCGCAAGGACATCATCAACGGCGGCGAGGACCCGGAGGCGCTCCACCTGGATGAGCGCGAGGCGGACGTGGCGGAGCTGGGACGGCAGCTGGCCGCCGATCCCAACCGGATCGGCGACGAGCTCTTCGGCAGGCTCCGGCGGCGCTTCACCGACCGGCAGCTCGTGGAGATCGTGACCTTCGGCGCCCTGATGGTGGTCAACAACATCTTCAACTCGGCGCTCCAGGTCGAGCTGGACGGAGAGCTCGACGGCTACGAGCTGAGCCCCGAGCAGGTCGCGGCGCTTTCGTGACCGAGAGGGCGCTCGGCTTCGACACTCTCCAGCTGCACGCCGGCCACACGCCGGACAAGGCAGTCCGGGCCCGAGCGGTGCCGATCTACCAGACCACCTCGTTCGTCTTCGAGAGTTTCGAGCAGGCCAGGGCGATCAGCGCCGTCGAGGAGATGGGCTTCGACTACACGCGGATCACCAACCCGACTTGTGAGGTCTTGGAGAACCGGATCGCCGCGTTGGAGGGGGGCAGCGGAGCTCTCGCGGTGGCCTCGGGCTCGGCGGCGACCGCCTACTCGATCCTCAACATCACCCATGCCGGCGACGAGGTCGTCGCCGCGCGCACGCTGTACGGGGGCACCTTCAACCTCTTTCAGAACACCCTGCCCAAGCACGGCGTCAAGACCCACCTGGTCGACGGCTCCGACCTCGACGCGTTCCGCCGGGCCATCAACGACCGCACCCGGGCCATCTTCGTGGAGACGATCGGCAACCCGGACATCAACCTCCTCGACTTCGACGCCATCGCCGAGGTGGCCGCCGGCGCCGGGCTGCCGTTGATCGTCGACAACACCTTCGCCACCCCCTACCTCTTCCGCCCGTTCGAGCACGGTGCCAACGTGGTCGTCCACTCCGCGACCAAGTTCATCGGGGGTCACGGGACCAGCATCGGGGGCCTGATCGTGGACGGTGGCAACTTCAACTGGGCCAACGGCAAGTTCCCCGACTTCACCACCCCCGACCCTTCCTACGGCGGCTTCGTCCATTGGGACAAGTGGCGGGACGTGCCCGAGGCGGGGAACATCGCCTACATCATCAAGGTCAGGCTCCACTACCTCCGCGACCTGGGGGCGGCGATGAGCCCCTTCAACGCATTCCTCTTCATCCAGGGGTTGGAGACGCTCTCTCTGCGGATGCGGCGTCAGGTGGCAAGCGCGCAGCGGATAGCCGAGCACCTGGAGGCGCACCCGGGGGTGGACTGGGTCAGCTACCCCGGCCTGGAGAGCAGCCCGCACCACGCACTGGCGCAGAGGTACCTGCCCCGAGGGGCGGGCGCGATCCTCACCTTCGGCATCAGGGGCGGGCTGGAGCGGGCGCGGCGGTTCATCGAAGCTCTGACCATCTTCTCCTTCCTGGCCAACGTGGGTGACTCCAAGTCGCTGGTGGTGCATCCGGCCACCGTCACCCACGCCCAGCTGACTGAGCCCGAGCTGCTCCTGGCGGGGGTGAAGCCGGAGCAGATCCGGCTTTCGATCGGTACCGAGGACCTCGACGACCTGCTCTGGGACCTGGACCAGGCACTGGAGAAGGCCGGGCTCTGACGTTCCTGCCGGTCAGGCCAGCCCGTCGAGGGCCTGGGTCAGGTCCCAGAGCAGGTCGTCGAGTGTCTCCAGCCCAACGCTCAGGCGGACCAGGTCGGACGGGACCTCATTGGTCGATCCGGCCACGCTTGCGTGGGTCATCCGGGCCGGGTGCTCGATCAGGCTCTCGACGGCGCCGAGCGACTCGGCGAGGGTGAAGAGCCGCGTCCTCCGGCACACCTCCAGGGCGGCGGCCTCCCCGCCTCTCAGGGTGAAGCTCACGATCCCTCCGTACCCCCGCATCTGACGCTGGGCCACCTCGTGACCGGAGTGCCCGGGCAGCGAGGGGTGCAGCACGGTGCGCACCGCTTGGTGGGCGCGCAGCAGGTCCACGACCGCCAGGGCACTCGTGCAATGGCGCTCCATCCGGAGCGCCAGCGTCTTGAGACCGCGCTGGACCAGGTAGCAATCCAGCGGCCCGGGCACGGCCCCGACGGCGTTCTGCAGAAACGCCAGCCGCGCGGCGAGGCCGCTGTCGTTGGTCGCGGCAAAGCCGCCCACCACGTCCGAGTGCCCGCCCAGGTACTTGGTCGTCGAATGGACGACGATGTCGGCGCCGAAGCGAAGCGGCTGCTGCAGCCACGGCGAGGCGAAGGTGTTGTCGACCACGAGCAGGGCACCGGCTCGATGGGTCGCCTCGGCGATCGCCGTGATGTCGATGACGCGGAGCAGCGGATTGGTCGGTGTCTCGACCCAGACCATCCGCGTGGCCGGTGTCAGCGCCTCCTGGAGGTCGGTGGCGCTCCCGAGGTCGGACGTGTCGACGGCGAGACCGGCGGGCTGGTGGACCCGGGTGGCCAGTCGATGGGTGCCGCCGTACGCGTCGGTGGGGAGGACGAGGTGGTCACCCGGCCCGAGCAGCCGCAGCACGGCGTCCTCGGCCGCCGACCCGCTGGCGAAGGCGAAGCCGTGGGCAGCGCCCTCGAGCAGGGCGAGGTTCGTTTCCAGACTGGCCCGGGTCGGGTTGCCCGTGCGCGCGTACTCGAAGCCTCGGTGCTCTCCGACCGCGTCCTGCTTGAAGGTGGAGGAGAGGTGGATCGGCGTGGTCACCGCCCCCGTCTGTGGATCGGGCCCGCCACCCCCGTGGATGGCGCGGGTCTCGAAACCGAGCCGGCCCAGGTCCAGTGCGTCGGTCACGGGCGCCTCAGCGAGGGGGCGCGGCCAGCGCGGTGAGCACGTCGACGCGGGTCACCACCCCGATGGGATGGCCCCGGTCGAGCACCAGCATCGCCGACCCCAGCCGCAGGCGGCTGACCGCGACGTCCAGAGGCTCCCCGGCACCGACCGTGGGCAGCGGGTCACCCATCACCTCGCTGACGGGACGGTCGAGGATGGATGCGTCGGCGAAGGCCCGGTCCATGGTCTGCTGCTCGGTGACCGCACCGACGACCTCCGCCAGGACCACGGGAAGCTCGTGCTTGATGACGGGCACCTGGCTCACCCCGTACTCGCGCATGGCGTCGATGGCCTGCCGCACCGTCTCGTCGGGATGGACGTGCACGAGCGGCGGCAGGGAGGCGTCGCGCAGCGCCAGGAGGTCGCCGACCGTGATCCCGGCCGCCTTGAGGAATCCGTGGTCGGCCATCCAGCCGTCGTTGTACAGCTTGGAGAGGTAGCCGCGGCCCGAGTCCGGGATGTGCACGACCACCACCGCCTCGGGCGGGAGGTCCCGGGCGACCTGGAGTGCCGCGGCGACCGCCGTTCCGCTCGATCCTCCGATCAGCAGACCCTCCTCTCGGCTGACCCGGCGGGCGGTGGCGAAGCTCTCGGCGTCGGAGATGGCGATCACCCGGTCGACCACCGAGGCGTCGTAGGTGGTGGGCCAGAAGTCCTCGCCGATGCCCTCCACCAGGTAGGGGCGTCCCGAGCCTCCGGAGTACACCGAGCCCTCGGGGTCGGCTCCGATGACCTGCACCGATGGATTGCGCGCCTTGAGGTGGCGGCCGACGCCGGTGATGGTCCCTCCGGTGCCGACACCGGCGACGAAGTGGGTGATGCGGCCGCGGGTCTGCTCCCAGATCTCGGCGCCGGTCCGCTCCTGGGCGGCGGGGTTGTCCGGGTTGTGGTACTGGTCGGGCTTCCAGGCCGCGGGGATCTCCCGGGCCAACCGGTCGGAGACGGAGTAGTACGAGTCCGGGTGATCGGGAGCCACGCTGGTGGGGCAGACGATGACCTCCGCCCCGTAGGCGCGGAGCAGGGCGATCTTGTCGGACGCCACCTTGTCGGGGCAGACGAAGACGCAGCGGTAGCCGCGGTGCGCCGCCACGATGGCGAGCCCCACCCCGGTGTTGCCGCTGGTCGGCTCGACGATGGTCCCGCCCGGCTGCAGCCGCCCGTCGCGTTCCGCCGCCTCGATCATGGCGAGGGCGATCCGGTCCTTGGAGGAGCCTCCCGGGTTGAAGAGCTCGAGCTTGCCGAGCAGGGTGCACTCCAGGTCCTGAGCGGTGTGATCGAGCCGCAGCAGCGGGGTGTCGCCGATCAGGTCGATGAGGGACTCCGCGGCCGCCATCGGCGGGCCCGGATCGGTGAGCGGCCGCACCTCCACACCGGAGAGCGACCTCCTCGCCGCGACGGGCAGTGGATCGTCGGTGAGGAGGGTGGTCGGGAGACCGGCCTGGCGCAGTGCCAGGGCGACCGGGAGGGCCTCGTCGAGGACACCGGTGACCGAGACCCCGCGCGGGATCCTCGGCCGGAGGACCGCGACAAGCGATGACGTCGGCACTTCCGACCGGTGCCGGTGGACGTGCCGGGCCCGGCTCAGCAGCCGTTCCGGCGGTTGAGCGTCGCCGACGATGACGAGGACGTCCATGGCTCTCCGGTCACTCCGGGGCCAGGGAGGCCACCCGCGTCCGGAGCAGAGGCGGCCGCCCTCGGCGGCGCCCCGCCTCCGAGCCCTGCCGGGGGCGGGCGCCGTCCCCGACACTGCCGTGGCGCTGGTCGGCGGTCACCGGCTCCAGTGCCTCGCCGATCAGCTCGCCGACCTGCTCCGCCTCCACCAGGAAACCGTCGTGGCCGTGGAGAGAGTGGACCACCTGAAGCGTCGGCGATCCCGGTAGGAGGGTGGCCAGCTCCCCCTGCTGCGGCGGGGGATAGAGGCGGTCGCTGTCGACGGCGATCACGGTGCTGCGGGCGCGCACCCGGGCGAGGGCTGCGGCCACGCCACCCCGGCCCCGCCCCACGTCGTGGTGGTCCATGGCACGGCTGAGAACCAGGTAGGAGTTGGCGTCGAAGCGTCCCACCAGCTTGGCGGCGTGATGGTCCAGATAGCTCTCGACGGCGTACCGGCCCGTGCCGAGCGGGTCCTCGCCGGCCTGCGGCCGGCGCCCGAAGCGCAGGTGCAGCTCGGGCTCGCTCCGGTAGCTGATGTGGCCGATGCGCCGGGCCAGCCCGAGACCGGTCATGGGCCCGGGGGTGCCGTAGTAGTCACCGCCCCGGAAGGCGGGGTCGGAGCGGATCGCATGGGCCTGGACCGCGGTGAGGGCCAGCTGCTCGGCGCTCGCCGCGGCCGACGTCGCCAGCAGGATCAGCCGTTCGACCCGGTCGGGGTGAGTGACCGCCCACTCCAGGGCCCGCATCCCCCCCATGGACCCACCCAGGACGCCGGCCCAGCGCCGGACTCCGAGGGCGTCGGCGAGGGCCGCTTCCAGGGAGACCTGGTCGCGCACCGTGATGGCCGGGAAGCGCGAGCCCCACGGCCGGCCGTCGGGGGCGAGCGAGCTCGGGCCCGTCGTCCCCTGGCAACCTCCCAGCACGTTGGGGCAGACCACCCACCAGCGGTCGGTGTCGATGGCCTTTCCCGGCCCGATCAACGCGTCCCACCAGCCGGGGGTGGGGTGGCCCGGTGCCACCTCCCCCGCGGCGTGGCTGTCCCCGGTGAGCGCGTGCTCGATGAGGATGGCGTTGGAGCGGTCGGGTGCCGGGGTGCCCCACGTCTCGTAGGCGACCGTCACCGACTCCAGGCGGCCGCCCAGCTCCAGCTGGAGCGGGGCCGCGTCGAAGAGCTGGATGAGCTGGCGCCGTCCGGGTGGGTCCCCCGGCTGCCATCTGGTGGTGCTCACCGGGTCATCCCCTCGCGGCCCGGAAGCCCGTCTCGAGGTCGGCGAGAATGTCCTGGATCGACTCGGTGCCGACCGAGAGCCGCACCAGGTCGGGGGTGACGCCGGTCGTCAGCTGCTCGGCCTCGTTGAGCTGGGAGTGCGTGGTCGACGCCGGGTGGATCGCCAGGCTCCGCACGTCGCCGACGTTGGCGAGGTGGCTGAAGAGCTCCAGGCCCTCGATGAAGCGCCGGCCCGCGTCGGCGCCGCCGACGATGCCGAAGGCGAGGATGGCGCCCCCGCCGCGGGGCAAGTAGCGCTTCTGCAGGGCGTGCCACGGGCTGGACGCCAGACCGGGATAGGCCACCCAGGCGACGTCGTCGCGCGCCTCCAGCCAGGTGGCCACGGCGGTCGCGTTCTGGACGTGCCGCTCGATCCGGAGGCTGAGCGTCTCCAGCCCCTGGAGAAACAGCCAGGCGTTGATGGGAGTGATCGCCGGTCCGATGTCGCGCAGGTATTGGAGCCGCGCCTTCAGGACGTAGCGGGCCGGGAAGAGCGATTCGGGGAGCTGGCCAAAGACCAGGCCGTGGTAGCTCGGGTCGGGCTCGGTGAAGCCCGGGAAGCGTCCGCTCCCCTCGTAGTCGAAGTGGCCCCCGTCGACGATCACGCCGCCGATCGAGGTGCCGTGGCCGCCGATGAACTTGGTGGCCGAATGGACCACGATGTCGGCGCCGAACTTGAGCGGCTGGACCAGGTACGGGGTGGCCACCGTGTTGTCGATCACGACGGGGATGCGGTGGCGGTGCGCGATGGCGGCGACCGCCTCGAAGTCGAGCACGTCACCCTTGGGGTTGCCGATGGTCTCGGCGTAGAAGGCCTTGGTGTTGGGCCGGATCGCCGCCTCCCACTTCTCCGTGTCATTGGGATCGTCGACGAAGGTGACCTCGATGCCCAGCTTGGGGAAGGTGTAGTGGAAGAGGTTGTAGGTGCCGCCATACAGCGACGCCGACGAGACGATGTGCCCGCCGTTCTCCGCAAGGTTGAGCAGGGCGACCGTCTCGGCAGCCTGGCCACTGGCCACCGCCAGGGCGGCCACGCCGCCCTCCAGGGCCGCGATCCGCTCCTCGAAGACGGCCTGGGTGGGGTTCATGATCCGCGTGTAGATGTTCCCCAGCTCCTGGAGGCCGAAGAGGGCCGCGGCGTGAGCCGTGTCCCGGAACGTGTAGCTGGAGGTCTGGTAGATCGGGACTGCCCTCGCCGACGTGGTCGGATCCGGCCGGGTCCCGGCGTGGATCTGCAGGGTCTCGAATCCCTGGGCGGGCTTGGCGGCGGGCGCCTCCGGATGAGAGGCGGGGGTACCTGGGGTGCTTTCGCTGCTCATGTCGGCGGGTTCCTGTTTATGAGAGGGTGGGGACCCGCCTCGGCCGTTGGGTGAAGGCAGCCGCGCGGGTCAATTCAACCGAATTGGGGTGCGATCCCGCGGCTACGGGAAGATCCCTCCGGGTGTGGATCCGGAAGGGGGGCCTACGTCTGTGGAAGTGCCGAGCTGACGCTCAGGGGAGCCGCGGGGCGGCTACATACAGGCGCAGGCGACGTAGCGGACAAAATCCATCTCGCCCCAGCGCGAGAAGCACATGAGTGGGCAGGGGGGATTTGTCCTCATATTTGGTGGAGTATAGCAGGCCCCCCGGCGGGCGCTCGGCGGCGCCAGTTCGCGGTGCCTGCCGGGCGGCGGCCCGGAGGCGCCGTACGATGGCGCTGGGCGCCGGGCCGATCCGGCGGGCGTCCGGCCCATCACCTGGAGTGTTCGCGTGCCCGGTCCGTCGCCCTCCCTCCCTCCCTCCGCCGTCGCCGCGCGGCTCCGCGCCGCGGGATGCGTCTTCGCCGACGAGGAGGCCAGCCTCCTCATCGCGGCCGCGCCATCCCCGGCCGCCCTCGCCTCGATGGTCGCGCGGCGGGTCGAGGGGCTGCCGCTCGAGCAGGTGATCGGCTGGGCGGAGTTCTGCGGCCTGCGCATCGCGATCGAGCCGGGCGTCTTCGTGCCCCGCCACCGCACCGAGTTCCTGGCGAAGCGCGCCGCCGCCCTCACCCCTCCCGGCGCCGTCGTCCTCGACCTCTGCTGTGGCTCGGGTGCCATCGGCGCGGCGGTCGCCGCCGCGGTGCCGGGGATCGAGCTGCATGCGGCGGACATCGACCCGGCCGCGGTGCGCTGCGCCCGGCGCAACCTGGCCGCGATCGGCGGTCACGTCCACCACGGCGACCTGCTCGCCCCGCTGCCCACCACCCTGCGCGGGCGCGTCGATGTCCTGGTCGCCAACGTGCCCTACGTTCCCACCGGCGAGATCGGGCTCCTGCCCCGCGAGGCCCGGCTCCATGAGCCGGCCATCGCCCTGGACGGTGGCACGGACGGCCTCGAGGTGCTGCGCCGGGTGGCGGCGGACGCACCGCTCTGGCTGGCTCCGGGCGGATACCTCCTCTCCGAGGTGAGCGAGGCTCAGGCCGATCCCGCCGTGGCCATACTCCGCGCCTCGGGGCTCGCCGCCGGGGTGGCCACCGACGAGGAGCTGGAGGCGACGATCGTCATCGGACGGTCGGCACCGCCGACGAAGGGGACGGGCCCGGGCGGGGGCGGCTCGGGCCGGCTCCGCTACCCCCGGCCGCCGAGGGGGGTTGGGTGAGCGGGTTGGTAGAGGAGGACCTCGACGCCACCGGGCAGCTGCAGTACCCCTCAGCTGTGCCAGGTGAACGCGTCGGCGTTGCCGTCGACGGCGACGCAGAAGCTCCTGGACGGGCAGGACACGGAGGTGAGCCCGTACCCGCTGCTCAGCATG